>CABQAA010000214.1 GCA_902461995.1 uncultured Oscillospiraceae bacterium
CGGTGACCGGCCATAATGTACATATTGGGGATCATCAGCAGCAGGCCCTGAGAGGAGGTGAAGGTGGTCGCCATAGCGCCGGCCTCCGCAATGCCGTGGAGCGCGCCGGCGGCGCCGCCCTCGGACTGCATCTCGGCGAGCTTTACGGGACGGCCGAACAGGTTTTGCTGTCCTGCCGCGCTCCACACGTCCGTCACTTCCGCCATCACCGACGAAGGGGTGATGGGGTAGATGGCGGCAACGTCGGTAAACGCGTAAGCTACATGAGCGGCGGCGTTGTTACCATCCATGGTTTTGAACTTTCTTGCCATACCATATCCTCCTTAAGGATTTATTGGAAAATTTTTGGTGCTTTTTTCTCGACAAAAGTTTCACATGCACCAATCCTTAGTCTAGCACTTTTGGGTTTGCCTGTAAAGGCGAAAACCATAGAAAAATCAGGTTTTTTTCAAAGCTTCTTTGGTTTGATTTTAAAAACCTGCGAAACGGGGCAAAAACAGGGGTGTGAAGGGCTGCGGACGCGATGATGGGCCAAATCGCAGTGTATAAGGGTTTTTTCCGTCTCCACAGCCTTGATGCGGACGAAAGAGGCGTTTGACAGTGGACAAAAAACCCGATATTATGAAAGTATCGAAAATCCGCCCTTTCAGGAGGGGTTGGAAAATCGAGCCCGCTTTATTCCAAAAGAACGGCACACCGCCGTATATGAAAGGGGAAATTATGTCTCATGCCTGACCCCAACCCTGCGCAATCCGGTAATCTATGGCTTCAGCTCTTGCTGCTGATCGTCCTGATCCTATGCAACGCGTTTTTTGCCGCCTCGGAAATCGCCATCATCACCCTGAACGACAACAAAATCCGGAAGATGGCGGAAGAGGGACACAAAAAAGCCGGACAAGTGCTGAAGCTGACCGCGGATTCTTCGAATTTTCTGGCCACCATCCAGATCGGTGTCACCCTGGCCGGGTTCCTGACCTCTGCCACGGCGGCTCAGTCTCTGGCCGAACCGCTGGCCAATTGGTTTATCGGCCTGGTTCCGTCCATGCAGCCCTATGTCGGCACCATTATGGGCGTCAGTACGGTGGTCATCACCCTGGTTATGTCCTATTTCTCGCTGGTATTCGGCGAGCTGGTGCCCAAGCGGATCGCCATGCAGAAAGCGGAGACGCTGTCCTTTGCGTTTATCGGCGTGCTGCGGGTGGTCGCCGTGGTGACACGGCCCTTTGTCAAGCTGCTCTCGGTTTCCACCAATCTGGTGGTCCGCCTGTTCGGTGTGGATCCTCATGCCGATGAGGAAAACGTCACCGAAGAGGAAATCCGGATGATGGTGGATGTCGGGGAGGAAAAAGGTGTAATCGAAGGCGTCCAGAAGGACATGATCAACAACATCTTTGAATTTGACGATATCACCGCCGAGGATATCATGACCCCCCGCACCGACGTGGAGGCTCTCGAGGCGGATGAACCGATCGAAGAGGCGCTGCGCATCGGGGTGGACGAGGGATATTCCCGCGTTCCCGTATACGAGGAGGACATCGATCATGTGATTGGCGTCCTATATATTAAAGACCTGCTTCCCTATGTCGGCCAGACGCTGCCGCAGAATGTTTCCCTGCGCCATCTGGTGCGGGAAACCTACTTTGTGCCGGGGACGAAGCGGTGCGGCGAGCTGTTTTCGGAAATGACCGAAAAACATATCCAGATGGCCATGGTGGTGGATGAATACGGCGGCCTCGCCGGCATTGTCACGATGGAGGATCTGCTCGAATCCATTGTGGGCAACATCCAGGACGAGTTTGACCACGAGGAAGAGGAGGTCACCGCGCTCGGCGACCATATCTTCGATGTGGACGGCGCCATCGATATGGAAGAGCTGAGCGAGCTGCTCGGCGTGAAGCTTCCGGACGGGGATTACGATACCTTGGCGGGCTTTATCATGGATGAGCTGGGCCGGATTCCCGGAGAAGACGAGCAGCCGGTGGTCGCTTATGAAAACGTGACCTTCACGGTGCTCAAAATGGACGACCGGCGGATCGACCGGGTCCATATCGAGGTCACCCCGCCGCCGGAACCCGAACCGGAGGAAACCGGCCGGGAAAAGCGGAACCGGGAAAAGGACGAAAAGGACAAAGAAGCGGCCTCCTGACCGCACTCGAAATACTCGGAAATACAAGGCGTACGGCCTGGCCGGCCGCACGCCTTGCTGTTTGAATGCAACGCGCCCCGTCTGTGCCAGGGCGCACAAAAATCTTGAATGGGGCGAAGCAAAATCAGATATCCTCTTTAATTTAAGATGGACAGGCGAAGCATGAGCCCGCTTGCTGGCCGCAGGGCAGGCGGCAGATTCTTGAGAGGCCCGACGCCGCGATGCCCTTTTTTCGATTCAATACCTTCAAAAGAGGCCCCATCCTTCGCGAAAGGATGGGGCCTCTTTTTAGATAAAGATGTGCTGTCTATTCGGGAGCTGCGCAGCGGTCCATCATGCGGACGGCACGATGGTATAGGGTGGGTTCTGCGGCTGATACCGAATTTCCACCTCGGCTTCTCCCCGAATTCCATCCAGATCAGGCGAATCTCCGCGGCTCGCCTTCCGATCGATTCCAAAGGCCCGGATCCGGATCACCGCCGTCTCTCCGTTTTCCACCGGCGGTGTATCGTCCAGATACAAACCGCTGAATCTAGTGATGTCAAAGCAGGCGGTGTCGGTGTCAAAAACATAAGGGGTGTGGTTGTAGCCTCCCATCACGTAGAACGGGGTATCCTGGACCGAGGCTTTTGTCAGAGACACCATGTTGGTCTGCCAGCCGAACACCTCATTTTTCCCCAATTCCCGGCCGGTACGGTACCGGAGCGTGCAATAGTGGTGCTGATCGTCCAGCACCACGATCTGACTCCAGTCGGTGCCGCCGCCCTCCCGGACCGGATTGCCGAACCGCCTGTCCGGCGCTTTCCCTGTTTTGCCGTCCTGTGCCGTCACGGTAAGCGATCCGATGTACACGGCGTCGCCGTTTCGGCCGCCTGGGGAATACGTATACGGATAGTAGAAGGCCCGAATGGTGGCGGTGGGGTAGCGGTGGCCGTCGGCATCCTCTTCGCTCCACAGAACCTGACCGTCGGGCGCTGTGTAGAGATAATACGCTTCTTTCGAAGAGGAAAACAGCAGGGGGTCTCCGACCGTGTCCAGACGGCCCGCGTCGGTTTCCCATATAATGGTGTAGGCATCGCCCTTTTTGGGCGGTTTCAGGTTGTCCACGCGGAGCCGTCCTTCTGCGTCCATCGTGATGCTCGGACCCGGGCCTCGAAGCAGAAAAAACGCCAGCAGAGCCAACCCGACAGCGCCGACGCAGGCGATCGCAATGCCGGTTGTTTTTTTCACAGCGCCACCACCTATTTGGATTACGAGTACGATTGCTGGAACCAGGTTCCGCTGTTGTAGAGCGAGGTGATGCCGGACGCATAATAGCCCACGACCTCATAATGCGATTGATAGACAAAGGACTTCGTGCAATCGGAGGGGCGCTTGTATACGTATACCAGCTGCTGCTGGTAATGGGAATCGTTGCATAGATTATAGTTGCCTGAATTCATCAGCGTACTGCGCACATATCCGCCGTTTTGCGCAAAATGCGCGGAGGGATCCGTGTCGAACGTTTTGATGCCGAAATCGTTTCCATAGTCACCATTTTCGCTTTTCACAAATGAACTGAGGATATCCAGTCCCGTCGAAATTTGGCTGCCATATGGAACCACTTTAAAAAACACCTTTTTCAGCACGTCCGCCACCGGCGACGAACCGCTGGAGCCCGTGTTATACGCGCCGCGCTGCTCGATCTTGTAGAAATAATCGTTGTTGCAGGTGCCGGTCGTCTTAATTCCGACGGTGGTGTTTCGTATGAACATAGAACTGGAATTGGCGCCGAAATCGTTCCAGGCACGGGTCCTCGTATTGTATAGAACCGTCACACTATACAAAAGATTCAACTGTATCGAAGCTGTCTGCGCGCCGTTGAGATTCACATTCGTCAGCGCGTACTGCCAGATCAGCACATCTGTCTGATAGGCGTCTCCTATTATGCCGGTATTTTTCACACAGACACGCCGGCTTCCGCTGATTTCTTTCATGCTTTTTCCGGACGATTGGAACCAGGAGTCGTTTCCGATGATCGCCCGAACGGCGTCGCCGGCAGAAGAAAGCGCGCGGGCGGGCACCGCTGCGTTTTCACTTTCGGGGGACCACGGCTCATCCTCCACCGCGGTGTCCTCCGCATTGGTGTAGACCACCGCATAGCGCAGGTTTTGGATCGCTTCCAGATACGGCAGCCCGTCCGCCTCAGTAACCGTCTC
>CABQAA010000215.1 GCA_902461995.1 uncultured Oscillospiraceae bacterium
CAACCGGCTGGATAACATCCTGGGGGACGGCGTCCGCGTGGTGGAAGAAATTGTCCGCCTGTTCCAAAACTATCGGATGGACTGCCGCGTGCTCGCGGCCAGCTTCAAAAATGCGGAGCAGGTCCACAAATGCGCGCTGGCCGGCTGTCACAGCGTTACGGTATCTGCGGATATTCTGAAAACCATCCTCTGCCATCCGATGACGGATGCGGCGGTGGAGGGATTTGCCCGGGACTGGACCGGCGTGTACGGGGATAAGACGATTCTGGATTTCTGATCCATTAGAGTAAGGGCCTACAAGAATTCATCCGGGCAAGCGGGTCCGGGCTTCAAAGCGGCGGGAGGAATGCGCTATCAAAGAAGAATCCATCCGGCAGGCCAAGGCCGTTTACCAGATTGAGAGCGAATGCATCCAAACCATGCGCGATTACTTCGATGAGAAGGCGTTTGCCGGGGCGGTGAAACTGCTGCAGAACGCCGAGCGGATTGGTACCATCGGCTGCGGGCATTCGGGTATCCTCTGCCAGCACTTCGCCCATCTTCTCTGCTGCATCGAGCGGCCGGCCCGTTTTATCTCCCCGGCGGAAGCGGTACACGGCGGGATGGGGTTTCTGCAGCCGGACGATGTCATGGTTTTCGCATCGCGAGGGGGCAAAACCAAGGAGCTGCTTCCGGTTCTCGGCATCTGCAAGGCCAAGGGGGTGTCGGTCCTGACCATCACCGAAAACATGGAATCGACCCTCGCGGTGGAAGCGGATGTGGCGCTCAAGCAGTATGTCAACCGGGAAACCGATAAGTACAACGCCCAGGGGACCACGTCGTCCACCGCGCTCTGTGTGCTGTTTCATACGCTGGTGACCGCGCTAATCGAAGAGACCGGCTTACAGAACGAGCAGTTTGCGCTGATCCACCCCGGCGGGGCGGTGGGCGAGCGGCTGAATCACACCTAAAGAAATCAGGAGGCTATGACGATGGAATTCAAAGTATATCAAAAGGAGCTAGAGCTGCAGTCGCGGGGTTGGATCCCCACGTTTCACGACGTGTCCAAGGAAGTGATGGAGATCGTCAAGGCGTCGGGAATACGGAACGGCACCTGCTGCATCGCGTCTCACCACACCACCTGCTCGGTCATGGTGCAGGAATGCTCCCACGACATCGATTCGTTCGATCTGGAATACCTCCAGCACGACCTGCTCGACATCATGCGGAAGATGATTCCGGATTTCGCGGAGGAGCATCAGTACCGGCATCCGGGTCCGCTTCACGCCCAGTTCGGCCGCTATGTCGGAGAGCCGGGGGATTTCACCAGCATGAACACCGACGGCCATCTGCGCAGCGTGTTTTTCGGGCGGAGCGAGACCATGACAGTCAAGGACGGGACGCTGGACGGCGGGGAATTCGCCCATGTGTATTTCATTGACTGGGATCATGTCCGGGCGCGTCACCGCCAGCTCAACGTCACCGTGATGGGCACGACCGAGGATGTGGGAGACCGCAAATGGAATAACGGCGAGACCATCAACACCCTCCACAAGTTCACGGATGAGGAAAAAGCGTTCGACATGCACTATACATTCCAGCAGGAAAGGTAAGGAAAAGGCGATGAAACGGCAAATCCGAACCCCCTACTTCGAAATCGGAACCAAAAACTACATCTACGGCGACACAGTGCTGGAATACGCGCTGGCCGCCGACACCGCGGCGGAAAAATACGATATCGACGTGCTGTTCATCACCCCGGCGGTGGAAATCCGCCGGATCGTGGAGCGGACGAAGCATCTGATCGTGCTGGCGCCCTACATGGACACCCTCCGGCCGGGCCGCGGTATGGCGGACATCCTGCCCGAAGCCCTAAAGGCGGCGGGCGCGGCCGGCGTGGTCGTCAACCACTGTGAAAAGCCGATGTCCCTGCCGGCCATCAAGGAGACGATTGCTAGGGCAAACGAACTGGATATGCTGGTCTTCGCCTGCGCGGACACCATTGCGGAGGCCAAGGCGGTCGCCCAGCTGCACCCGGACATCCTCAACCCCGAACCGTCCGAACTGATCGGCGGGACGGGAAGCGGGGTCAGCAGCATGGATTTCGTCAAGGAATCCATCCGCGCGATCAAGGAGATTGATCCGGATATTTTGGTTGAGCAGGCGGCCGGGATCACCAGCGGGCAGCAGGTGTACGACTTCATCATGGCGGGGTCGGAGGCGGCGGGCGCCGCGTCGGGGATCGTAAACGCCGCGGACCCCATCGCCATGATCGATGAAATGATCGCCGCGACCAGACGCGCCGCCGACGATCTCCAAAAACAGCGGAACGGGGGAGCGGTATGATTTACAAGGAATCCTTTAAAGTACAGTCGAACGACAAGGTGTGCACCTTTCATAACGTCACCGAAAAGGCCCGGGAAATCGTCGAGCGTTCGGGTGTCCAAAACGGGATCGCGGTAATCTATTCCCATCACACCACCTGCTGCGTCATCACCCAGGAATGTGCCTTCGATATGTCCATGACCGGGCTGGAAACCCTCCAGCAAGACCTCGTGGACGTGATGGAAACCCTGGTTCCCACCTGCCGCCGGGAAGGGCAGTATCTCCACCCGGGCCCGAAGGCGCTGGCCTTTGCCGAAGAACACGGCGAGGACGCGAGGGGCTGCCACAACACCGACGCGCATCTGCGCTCCTCCATTGTGGGGCGGAGCGAAACCATCGTAATTGACGAGGGACAGCTGGATCTCGGCGAATTCGGCTTTATCTACTTCATCGACTTCGACCAGACCCGCGCCCGCGAGCGGACGGTGCAGGTCATGGTCATCGGGGAGTAGACACCGCCCCAAAAAGCGGCTTTGCGCCCCGGCAGGGCCGAAGCCCGGACAGGAGAGAACGATTTATGAAAATCGGATTATTGCCGCTGTATATCGCGCTGTATGACAAAACGTCGCCGTCCATGCGTCCCCGGCTGGAGGCGTTTTATGAGACCGTGGCGGGTCTGCTGGAGGACCGGGGGCTCGGGGTGCTGCGTGCGCCGTTCTGCCGGCTGGAACCCGAGTTCCGGCAGGCGGTCAGGCGTTTTGAGACGGAGGGCGCGGATGTGCTGGTGACCTTGCACATGGCCTATTCGCCGTCCCTCGAATGCATCGACGTGCTGAGCGAAACGCCGCTGCCCATCGTCGTGCTTGATACCACCGAGACGCTGACCTTCCCCGCCGATCAGGATCCGGTGGAGATCGATTATAGCCACGGGATCCACGGCGTCATGGATATGTGCAGCATGCTCACGAGAAGGGGAAAGCCGTACGCCATTGCGGCCGGGCATTATCGGGAATCCGACGTCATCGACCGGGTATGCGGGTATGCGCGGGCCGCGGTCGCCGCCCGTGCAGTCGAAGGCTCCAGAGTCGGCCTGATCGGCGGCGCATTCGAGGGTATGGGCGATTTCCGCGTCTCCTATGACGAGCTGCGGGAGCGGTTCGGCATCGAGGTGGTCCCGCAGCGGGCCGAGCGGATGCGGGCCTGGAACGAAGCCGTGACCGAGGCGGCGATCGAGGCGGAAATGGCGGAAAACCGGGAGAAATATGCGTTTGACGGCGATATCGTCATGGACGAATACCGGGCCGCCGTCCGCTCCTGCCTGGCGCTGCGCCGCTGTGTCGAGGAGGAGCGGCTCGATTCCTTCTCGGTCAATTTCACCTGCATCGGCGGCGATTCCGGGTTGGAATCCATGCCGTTTCTGGAATGCTGCAAAGCCATGGGACGCGGCATCGGCTATGCGGGGGAGGGGGACGCGCTCACCGCCGCGTTCGTCGGGGCGCTGATGCGGGGATATCCCGATACCACCTTTGTCGAGATCTTCTGCCCCGACTGGAAGAACGGCACCCTTTTCCTCAGCCACATGGGAGAGATCAACTACCGCATTGCGGACACCAAGCCCTGCGTTTGCCGGGCGGGTGTGAATTATACGCCGGGTGGGTTTCCCTATGTGGGGTACGCCCGCATGAAGGGCGGCGCCGGTGTGTATGTGAACGTCTGCCGCGGCCGGGACGACTACAAACTGGTGGCGGCGCCGGCTGAGATGCTGTCGGTGGACGAGGATACCTTCGGGCGTACCATGCGCGGCTGGATGCGGCCGCGCTGCACCACCGCGCGGTTCCTGGAGGAGCTCAGCCGGAACGGTGCGACGCATCACAGCGCCTTCGTCTATGGTGCCACGGCGGATGAAATCGTGTATTTCGGCCGGCGGCTGGGGCTGGAAACTGCCGTGATCGGCGGCAAATAACGGATAAAGGGTGCGTGGCTTTGAATTACATCATCGGCCTGGATATCGGCACCTCGTCGGTCAAGG
>CABQAA010000216.1 GCA_902461995.1 uncultured Oscillospiraceae bacterium
AACCGTGTTTGAATCCCTACTGGCCGCAGCGGACACTCAGCTCGCCGCCGCAGGCCAAACGCTGCCGAAGCTGACCATCGCGAACTATCGGGAGGCGCTCCAAGGGGTCATCGACTCCCTCGACCCGGATGCCGTGCACGCCCTGGCGCAGCAGACCGCGCTGCAAAATGTGACCGCGGCGGTGAAAGCGCAGACGGCGGCCATCCGGGCCGGCGTAGAAGCCGCGGCGGGTGACCGGATTCTGGAAGGTGTTCTGGCGGCGGCCGGCAAGCCCATGACCACGGAGCAGTACGCGCAGGCCGTGGCGGCCGGCATGGTTTCCCCGGAGGAACAGGCCGCGATAGAAGCCGCCGTCGACGCCCAGGTGGACGCGGCGGTCGAGGCGCAGATCGCCTCCCTGATCGAGGAGAACATGAACAGCGCCGCTGTCAAGTCACAGATCGAAGAAGCCGAAAAGCGGGCGGCGATCGGCCGGGACAGTATCCGGACGCTGCTTTCTCAGCTTGACAGCTACCACGATTTCTATACCGGCCTGCAGGCCTACACCGCCGGCGTGGCCTCGGTGCAGGACGGGGTCGGACAGCTGTCCGGCGGTGCCGGGGAACTCTCCGATGGACTTCGGGAGCTGGCTCACGGCATCGAAAGCCTGCAGGAGGGTGTAAATGCCCTGCAAAACGGCGGCAGCGCCCTGACCGGCGGCATCCGGGACCTGAAAAACGGGGCGATGCAGCTGAATAGCGGGATGCGGGAGTTCCGGGATAAGGGTGTCGGCAAACTCGTCGAAGCTTTTGACGGCGATCTTGCGGAACTTACCAACCGGGTCCGGGCCATCACCGATGCCTCCCGGCAATACACCAGCTTTGCCGGCAGTCCCGCCGGGATGGACGGCAGCGTGAAATTCCTTTACCGGACCGACGCCATCGGATAAAGAATCCCTATTGAACGCACCCGTCAAAGAAAACCGGGACTCCGTATAACTACGGGGGTCCCGGTTTTGTTAATGGTATGTCAGATCAGGAAATCGCCGCCAGATCCTCGGGTGTCAAGGCCGCAGTATACAGACGGATATCCGCAAAGGAGCGTGTCAGAGGTACATCCTCGATGTTGACGCTGTTCCCGATAAAGAACTTGGCCGTGCCGTCCTTGACGGATTTCAGGGTGGTGGTGCTCTGGGCGAGCAGTTCAAAATCATCTGCCGACGATGCCGTTTCGCCCACCGAACGGTAGAGGGAGGCTACCAAAACATCCCCTTCGCCCCGTTTGAGCACATAGGCGTATTCCCGGAAGGCCCCCACCGGATAGGCACTCGAGGCCGTGATGATGGATGCCCCTTTCGCACTGCCGTTCGAGGAGGCGAAGGCGTTGACCATGCCGGATTTATCGACAAACAACGCATAGGAGCGGTCGGTGTTATTGAAGATGCGTTTATCCAGCAGGCTGCGTGCCGCCGTGCCCGTCATCTTTTCATCGATCTTCATCCGGAAGTAAAGGGTCATCTCCCCGGTGACGCTGAGATCCTCCGAATCCTCCGAGAAAATCGCCCCGTTTCCGGTCAGGGTGACGACGCCGTTCCGGATACTCACGTTTCCGGCGTTGTTCCGGCTATCGTCGATCTGGAGGGTGTCCGCATCCGATCCGGCCGCGGCCTTATCCCGCAGCTGTTCCGCCAAAGTGTCCCCTCGGAAATCCCAATGGGTCACCAGATGGGGTTCCGCCGCCTCTTTTTCAATGACCAGGGTATAGTCCCGATACCGTGCCGAATCGGCGGCGGAGGTGACCCGGAGCTTCACGATCTGCCCGCCCTGGGCTAGAGATATGCGGGCGGTCTCCCCGCTGGCGACAGTCCGCGTGCCGCTGTTGTCCGTCAGCGTGATGACGGCGGTTTCCGGGTGCCGCACGGTGGGGGTGAGAGACAGGCTGTCCGTGTCGCGTCCCACGGGAAGCGTATAGGTTTCCACCGCCGGATCGAATGCAAACTCCACGTCGCTTACAAGTCCCGCCAGGCGGCATTCCTCGGTATACGGATACACCTGCGCGATTTCCGCACGGGACAGGGCTGTATTGTACAAACGCACATCATCGAACATGCGGGTGGATTTCTGGTTGCCCAGGTTGATGTCGTTGCCGATGACCAGATCCACGGCCGAGTCGTTGATGGAGGTCAGCGCCGACACCGAGGACAGCACGGCCTCGAAATCGTCCACGGTCAGGGTATAGGTCTGTCCCGACACAAATAGGGTGATTAGCCGCTTGTCTTTGGGGCCTTTGCGGACCACCAGCGCGATTTCCTGCCACGTATCGGCCGCCATCTTCTGCTCGCTCTGCAGGAAAACCGCCGGACTTTTCTTACCCTGCGCAATCTGAGTCGTAAACAGGCCGTTCTGAATCATCAGACCGTAAGCGCGGTCTTCCCCGCCTGGAGTGCTCGCAAAAGCCCGTTTGTCGACGAAGTTCGTATAACCGGACAGATTGCCGCTGACCTTCACCCGCAGCAAGATGGTCATCTCACCGGTGGGGCTGAGATCGGCGGAATCCGCCGCAAGAAGACCGCCCGAACCGGTTACAACTGCCGCTCCGTTTTCCAGCCGGACGGTGTTTTGAGGCCTCAGCGTATCCGAAACCGTGCCTCCGGTACTCTTGTCGGCATACGGCGTATCGCCTTCAAAATCCCAATGTGCGACCAGCGACGAGGTCAGTTCTTCCTGAGTCCGGACCGTATCCGGCTCTCCGTAATTCTCCACCGTAAACTCAGACGCATTGTTTTTCAGATAGTAGAAATGTCCGTCCTCGGCACCGATCAGCAAATCCGGCACGCCATCCTGGTTCCAATCGCATGCCGTGGGATGGACGGTGTGTTTGGCGAGCTGCCTCGTATGGAGTGAACCCATATTTTCAAACCGGAAGGTCCCTTCTTCCATGGCGATATTGCGATACCAAGAGATGTTGACGCTGTCGTTGCGGATCATATCCAGCCGTCCGTCTCCGTCGTAATCCACCAGCACAAAATCGATCCGGCCGCTGCCGCCCTCGGTCCTGCCGGTAAAACGGAACAAGGAACCCGATGCGTTGCGGAAAATCCGCTGCCCCTCCTTGAGATGCAGGCCGTCCGCCTTTTCTTCCCGCTCGTAATAGGTCATATAGCCTTCGTAGTCACAGGTGACCAGATCCATCAGGCCGTCTTCGTTTAGATCGGTCATAAAGGGGGTCGAGCGCCACTGCGTCACCAGCTGATTGTTCTCGGGTTCCCACCAGGTCCAGGCCGGTTTGGCGGCTTCTCCGGCGTAATCCACGCAGACCGGCTGCGCCGATTCCACCTTCGTCTTCTCTCCGGCGATCCCCCGGTACCAGACCACTTTTCCCCAGATGTCGTTTACCATCAAATCGAGCACGCCGTCGCCGTCCCAATCCGCAGCCGTGACCTGGGTATACCCCCATTTTTGCTCCGCAGGGCCCTGAATCGAGCCGTTCAGTCCGGCCTGATGGCGGATCGGCGTGCCGTCCGTATCGGTGATCCGTATCGGCGCATCCCAAACCGGGTCAGCCGGATCCACCCCTTTTTCCACCGACAGATTACGCACGAGGGTGATAAATCCGGCCGAATTGCCGCAGAGGATATCCTCATCTCCATCCCCGTCCCAATCGATGGAGAAGGGGGTGTTGAGGATCCCGACCCCCAGCGTGTTGCTCGGCATACGGAAATACCGCGCCGGATAAAAGGTCGGCGATCCGTCCGCGGCAAAGGAACCGGTATTTTCCACATAACTGACGCGGCCGTCCTCTTCGCCGATGATGAGATCCAGATAACCGTCCCCGTTCCAGTCAAAGCTGGTGACGTTCAGCATGCAGAGTTCCATCCGGAGGGTTTCACCGGCGTCGGTTTTCACCGGAACCCCGGGCGCGTAAATTGGCTCGGTGCGGGTTCCCGTGTTTTCGAAATAGATCAGAGAATCGACAAAGGTTCCGCACAGAAGATCCAAATCGCCGTCCCCGTCGAAGTCGTAGAATTGAGGCGACGGAGATCCGTACACATCGAGGGGCGTATTCTCATCTCCGTTGATGGTAATCGGACGGGGATCGCTGAAGAGAGGATAGTCGTTGGTGCCGGTATTCTTCGACCAGAACACCCAGCCGTGCAGGGGATCGTCTCCATCCCCCCAGACGCCGTTCTTGTCGTACTTCCCGTCCCATCCGTATTCTTCCCAGTTGCCGATCGCCCGGATCAGATCGAGCAGGCCGTCGCCGTCCACATCCACCAGCGCGTACTGATCGTCCCGCTGAGAAGTAAAACTGTCGCCTCCCACACTCGTCGGATAAACGAGCCCCTGGCC
>CABQAA010000217.1 GCA_902461995.1 uncultured Oscillospiraceae bacterium
CGGCGCCGTTCCTCTTATCTGCCGTTAAACAAAGGAGGCATCCGTCTCGCAGGCATTCTGCGCGGTTTCGAGCATGGCCGGAAGGGCCTGCTCGATTTGGTCCCGCAGACTGTTCACGACGGCGGGATCCATCTTGCCCGAAATGGAAATGGACAATGTATCGGTCAGGACGACAGACGGAAAATAAAAGGTACCGAAGGCGACCGGTTTCAAAACGTTCACGGGAATTCCCTTGGCTTTGCATTCATCGGAAATAGCGATGTTCAGCGACTCGTCCTCGGTTGCAGCGACGCACAGATAAGCACAGGTGCAGTCCCCGCGGAAATAACGGCGGGGAATGTAGCGAATCTTATTCTCTTCGTCGAGGCGCTGCATCTCTTCGCACAGCGTGGGACTGATGACCGTCACTTTGGCGCCGAAATTCAGCAGCGTCTTCGCCCGTTCATAAGCGAAATCCCCGCCGCCCAGCACGACGCAGTTGTTCCCGTGAAGATTGATAAATAAAGGAAATCCCAGGGCCATGCCGTCACCTCATCACTGTCATTCAGATGGAAACGCGCCGCTGGCGGCGCGGCAAAAAGCATAAAAAAATCCCGATCTTTCGACAATTTAAAACCAGTATAACACATATACGATTACTTGACAAGCGGGGGTGCTTTACAAAGTCCCGCGCAGGGAAATCTTCCCCGTATTGGAGTCCAGTTTAACGGCAAAACCGCCCCCGTTCGGAGCCTGATAACCATAAAACGATGCCGGAGACGGATCCGGGTCGGCGCTCAGCCGGCTGAGCATGGTCATGATGCAGCCGCCGTGGGTGATGACCGCGACGGTTTCGGCACCGCTGCTGCGGCAGTCTTCCGCGATCTGACCGAGTGCGCCCTTCAGACGGATGGCGAATTCTTGTCCGCTTTCTCCGCCGGGCGGCGGCAGCAGTCCGGCCGAATCGACCCAGCGGCGGTAGGCGGGATTGTCTTTGAGCTGTTCATACGTTTTGCCTTCGAACAGGCCGAAATCCTGTTCCGCGAGGGAGGACAGCGGCACCGGTACCAGCATGGGATAGAGCAGCCGGGCTGTTTCCAAACAACGGAGCATGGGACTGGTATAGAGCCGTTCGGCGCGCGGGTAGGGACGGTGCGCCTTGCGGGCCTCCAGTTCCTGCCGCCCGGAGGCGCTCAAAGGAGGGTTTTCGCTTTGTCCGATATAGCGGCCCTCCAGATTGCTCTGCGTCAGGCCGTGCCGGATGAGATACAGTGTCACCATCGCGATCCGCCCTTTCATGGTGTTATATCCAAAGTGACGCAACTGCCAGCACCAGCAGTACAACGGATTCCAACATCTGCACCAAATAGCCGAGCAAATCACCAGTGACGCCGCCGAACTGCTTTAAAACCATGTGTCGGTACCAAATGAAAAACAACAGCACAGCCGCAGCGGCTGCGGCTGCGGCGAGAAGTCCAGCGTACCCAGCCGCCAGGAATCCGGCACCGAGCAGCAGCAGCGCCGCAAAAATCCATTCGAAGACGGCGGCGGTGGAAACCTGCCGTGCCGCCCGCCCTGCAAACAGTATGCCGAGGGTGCTGGATTTGGTGTAGGGCAGCCGGCTGCCCGCCGTGACCGTGACGGCACGGGAGAGGACAAAAGCCGTCGAAGCGGGCCAAAGCAGGGCCGGCTTTGCTGCAAGCTGGCACCAGGCCCCAAGCTCCAGCAGAAGCAATGCCGCGCAGGATAGGACGGCGAAGGGGCCGCAGTGGGGATCCTTCATGATCTCCAGCTTCCGGTCCCGGTCCCGCCGCGAAAATATGGCGTCGGTGGCATCGAGAAAACCGTCCATATGGAAGCCGCCCGACAAAAGGATCGGGAGCAGCACGGCGACGGCCCCGAAGAAGACCGGGTTAACGTCCACCTTCTGGGCGAGCTCCGTCCAGCCCGCGATCAGACCGCCGGTGATCAGGCCCACAACGGGCAGACAGGCGAGGGACCAGCGCATATTGTTCTCTTTCCATTCCACGTGAGGAACGGGCAGGATGGAGTACATCGATAGGGCGATGAGCAAAGACGACCCCATGATACCTATTCCTCCTTAAGCTTTACCGGAATCCTTGTTTCGATACATGCGTTTGTCGGCCGTGGCAATGAGCCGATCGAGAGTATCGCCGTCCTCCGGGAACGAGGCATATCCGGCACTGACACCCAGAAATTCCTGATCTACAGAGGCAGCGCCGCACCGCAGACAGGCAAGTCCGTCCAAAAAAGGCGCGGCGTCCCGGCCTTGATAGAGGCAGACGAACTCATCACCCGAAAGGCGGTAGACCGTTCCATCCGAGGCAGCCAATTCCCGAATACGCTCCGCAAAGCAGCTCAGATATTCGTCTCCCGCCAGATGTCCGTGACGGTCGTTCACTTCTTTGAAACGGTTGAGATCCATGAAAACCAGGGTGAACGGTTCGCCCGACTCGATCCGCTGTGTGCAGTCCCCGTATAGGCTGGAGCGGTTTTTAAGCCCCGTAAGGCTGTCGATATACACGATGTTCTGCAGTTCATCAATGCTGTGTTGAGAGCGCACGATGGTCTGGATGCAGGTGAAGCTGACCACTACATTCGTTGCCAGAACCAACAGGGATATCACCCGCAGAAAGAGAAGGTGACTTTGTACAAAGGTATAATTGATAACAATGATGGTCAAAAACCAGACCAAACTTTCAGCCAGCAGAAGATTGAAGGCCCGTTTAGGAATGTTGCGCATAATATATAAAAACCGATTCCGGACAAACTGCAGGAACGGATAGACCGTCAGCAGATACAGGCCGGTATGCGCCGCACAAAACGCCGTGTCAAAGGCGGATGTGGGAAAGAGGTAGGCGACATGGACCGACAGGGCAAACAACAGCATGGTATAGACCCAGGCGGAACAGATGGTGGCCAATATACGGGCGGGGGATTCCTTATAGAGCCAAATCAGCAAGGGCATATACAGGAACCCGATGAAGACGAATAAACCGTTTCCATTCCCGTAGTCCTGAAAACGGCTCAGAATCGGCAGGGAGCCCCCGACGATCAGCACGGTCCAGGCGATGAAGGAGACAGCGATACAAAGAAGAGATCGCCGGCGTTTGGAACAAAGGTGCACCGTCGTCAAATTGACGACGGTCATCTCCAGGACAATCAGGATGTGTAGCAGCATTCTCATATTACTATCTCACTCTCCAGAGCGCTGAAATCGATTACTTCTCGATAGGCGGACAAGGCATAATCCAGCAGAGCGGCTCCCAGCACGCCGCCCGTTCCTTCCCCGAGACAAAGCCCCGCTTCGATGGGCGCGGATAAGCCGAGCGCCTCCAGCAGCAGCCGGCCTCCGGATTCGGCCGTACAGTGGGACGGCAGCATATAGCCCTGACACAGCGGGGCCATCCGGGCGGCGCACAGAGCGGCGGCGGATGAGATAAACCCGTCAATAACGACCGGCAGGCCGCAGGCGGCTCCGCCGATGTACAGACCACACATGCCTGCGATATCGAGACCGCCGACTTTGGCGATCACATCGAGGGGCTGCTTGGGATCGGGGCGATTTAAGGCAATGGCACGGCGGATGACGGCGGCTTTGTGGGGCACAGCACTCGGCTGCCCCGCGCCCTTGGCTGTCATCTCCTCCGGAGGACGGCCAAGCAAAACCGACGCGACGGCGCTTGAAGTGGTGGTGTTGCCGATCCCCATCTCGCCGGTGATGAGCAGCGCGACGCCGCGCGAGGCGGCCTCTTCTGCCAAGGCGATACCGGTTTCCACGGCTTTTTGGCAGTCCTCCATTGACATGGCGGGACCGCGGGCAATGTTGTCCGTCCCCAGACGGACGGCACGGGGGAGGATCCCCGCATGCCGGCAGGGTGTGGCCATGCCGATGTCCACCACCAGCACGTCCGCGCCAAGGCGGCGGGCAAACGCATTGACCGTGCCGCCTCCTTCAGCGAAGTTGACGGCCTGGGCGGCCGTGATGCGCGGATTCGACGGAGAAATCGCCTCGTCGGTTACGCCGTTGTCGGCGCAGAACACCAGCACTTGTTTGCGATCCAGGACCGGGGAGGCGGTGCGGCAAATTCCCGCCAGACGGACGACCGTCCATTCGAGTTTGCCCAGACTGTGGGGAAGTTTGGCACGGGAATCCCAGCGGTTCTGGGTCTCGATCTGGGCCTTGGCGTCGAGCGGGCGGATCCGATCAATCGCTTCCTGCAGGGTCAAAGACATCGCCTCCGCCTCCTTTGTTAAGTTTCAGTATACCATACCCGTTTTCAAGGGGCAAGTGCAATACGGGAAACC
>CABQAA010000218.1 GCA_902461995.1 uncultured Oscillospiraceae bacterium
ACACGGCAGTTAAGCCCACTTGCGCCCACGATACTTGGCTGGAAGCGGCCCGGGAAAATAGGCAGGCGCCGACACTTTTGACACCGGTTCCTTTTCGGATCCGGTGTCTTTTTTTGTTTTGTCGCTTGTGGACTGCTGTTTGTATGGAAAACCTCTTGAAAATTGTATCAATTTGCGGAGAGGTGTTTTCTTTTTTCGCAACTTGTAGTATGATAGAAACAGTTTGGGGATGACCCCCCTTTTTTGGCGGGGGATGATCTTCTTAAAGGCAATTCATGACGCTGGGAGAGAACAAAACGATGGCTTACAGCAGACAAGTCGATGAAAAGTGGCAGAAACGCTGGGAAGAGGAAAAACTTTATCGTTTCAATCCGGAGGCGGGCAATAAACTCTATTGTTTGGAGATGTTTTCCTATCCGTCGGGAGCGCAGCTGCATGTCGGACATTGGTATAACTATGGATTGGCGGATATTTGGGCCCGGGCGAAGAAAATGCAGGGCTATAATCTGTTCCATCCGCAGGGATTTGATGCTTTTGGTCTGCCGGCTGAGAACTACGCGATCAAGACCGGGATCCATCCCAAGGATTCCACATACCAGAACATCGACTGTATGAAGGAACAGCTGACCCGGATGGGGGCTTCCTACGATTTCGACTATATGGTCGTCACGAGCGACGAAGAGTATTATAAATGGACGCAGTGGCTGTTTTTGAAACTGTATGAAAAGGGTCTGGCTTACCGCGCCAAGGCGCCGGTCAACTGGTGCCCCTCCTGCAAAACGGTTCTCGCGAACGAACAGGTGGTGGACGGCTGCTGCGAGCGTTGCCATACCGAAGTGAAAAAGGAGCACCGCACCCAGTGGTTCTTTAAGATCACGGACTATGCGCAGCGCCTGCTGGATGGGCTTGAGGGCCTGCAGTGGCCGGAGAAAACCAAGAAAATCCAGGTCAACTGGATCGGAAAATCGACCGGCGCCCAGGTTCTCTTCCGGGTCAAGGACCGGGACATCGTCCTACCCGCCTTCACCACGCGGGTGGATACGATTTTCGGTGTCTCTTTCGTCGTCCTCGCCCCGGAACGGGAAGGTGTGATGGATCTCGTCACCCCCGACAGACGGGATGAGGTGTCGCGTTATATCGAGCAGACCAAAATGGTCAGCGAGATCGAAAGGCTGTCCACCGTTCGGGAACGCACGGGTGTCTTTACGGGTGCCTATGCGGTCAATCCGGTCAATGGGGAGGAAATCCCGATCTATGTGGCCGATTATGTGCTGGATACCTATGGAACCGGCTGCGTGATGGCGGTGCCGGCCCATGACGAACGGGACTTTGACTTCGCCAAACGCTACAACCTGCCGATCCGGCAGGTGATCGAGTCCCCGGAGGGCGAAAAGGAGCTGCCATTCTGCGCCTATGGCCGTCTGGTCAACAGCGGCGAGTATACCGGCATGAAAAGCGAAGAGGCACGGGACAAGATCGCGCTCTTCCTCGAATCCAAGGAGCTCGGCGAGCATAAGACGTGTTTCCGCCTGCGCGACTGGCTGGTGTCCCGTCAGCGGTACTGGGGGGCGCCTATTCCGATCATTTACTGCGACCACTGCGGCGAGGTGCCTGTACCGGAAGCGGACCTTCCGGTTAAACTGCCCTATGACGTGAAGTTTACGCCGGACGGGGATTCGCCCCTGGCCCAGTGCCCCTCTTTCATGAATACGGTTTGCCCGAAATGCGGACGTCCCGCCCATCGGGAATCGGATACGCTGGATACGTTCGTGGATTCGTCCTGGTATTTCCTGCGGTATCCTGACAACCGGAATGCGGACAAAATCTTCGACAGTGCGCTCATTAACCGGATGCTGCCGGTGGATATGTACGTCGGCGGCGCCGAACACGCGGCGATGCATCTGCTCTACGCCCGGTTTATCACCAAGGTGCTCCACGACATCGGCTTGATTGATTTTGACGAGCCTTTCCTCCGTCTGGTCCATCAGGGCACCATTCTGGGCCCGGACGGGAACAAAATGAGCAAGTCCAAGGGCAACACTATCAACCCTGACGACTATATCGACCGGTACGGCTCGGACGTGTTCCGGATGTATCTGGCCTTCGGCTTCTCCTTTGTGGACGGAGGTCCCTGGAACGACGACGGCATCAAGGCAGTGTCGAAATTCGTCTCCCGGATCGAGTCCTTTATCGACGCGTTCCAGAAAGAGCCGGCGGGAGACGCGCTGTACGGGGAAGCGGAAAAAGAGCTGGATTTCGTGCGGCACAACACCCTTCGCTGCGTGGCGGCCGATGTGGAGATCTTCCAGTTCAACACCTGTATCGCCCGCCTGATGGAGCTGTATAACGCGATGGCGGCCTACAAGGCTGGTAAAGCTGGGCCGCTGAACAAGACGTTCCTGCAGGGAGTTCTGGACGATTTCGTGCGGCTTCTCGCCTGTTTCGCGCCGCATTTCGGCGAGGAAATATGGGAAAAGCTTGGGCATACGGGATCGGTTTTCAAGGAACAGTGGACGATGTACGATCCTGCCAAGCTCGTGCGGGACGAGATCGAACTGGTGGTGCAGGTCAACGGCAAGGTCAAGCTCAAAATGATCCTGCCGCGTGATCTGCCGCAGGACGAGGTGAAAGAGCGTGTCCTTTCGGACGCCAAGGTAGCGGCACTGCTGGAAGGCAAGCCGGTCCGGAAGGCCATTGTCGTACCGAATAAGCTGTGCAACATTGTGGTGTGAGTGTTTAAAAAGGCCCGGCATCTGCCGGGCCTTTATTTTTTCCTTAAGGAAACCTTGAGATTTGGGACAGGCTATGGCCAGACGGATACGAATTTGGTACGATAGGAGGGCGGAACACACGAATGGGGGCCTCTCTATGCCGGAAATCACAGCTAAAATAAAAAAACAGGAATTCGTCCGGCTGACGGCCGGAGTGACCGGCATTCTGTTGTTTGCCTGGGGATTCTCCCCGGTGTTTTCCAGCCGGCTCCATGTCGGCTGTGTCGTGCTGATGCTGGCAGGTATCGTTTTGCTGGCCCTCTGCCTCTTCTATAACCGCATCGTACGATGTCTTCGCGCGATGTGGAAACGGCGGGGAGGCCGCCTGTTCCTGAGCGCCGTGTGCGCCGCCGGAGGGGCGCTGTTCCTCCTTTTTGCCGTTCTTTCCGGCATGATGATCGCCGCGGCTTCGGCACCGCCGCCCGACAATGCGACGGTCGTGGTGCTGGGTGCTGCGCTGCGGGGAGAGCAGCCTAGCCGCATGCTCGCGGCACGGCTGAAAACGGCGGCCGCGTATCTCAAAGCCCATCCGGACGCTCCCTGTGTGGTGTCAGGGGGGCAGAACGATGACGAAGTCGTGTCGGAAGCGGCCGCGATGAAACAGTATCTGGTGGGGCTGGGCATTGAGGAATCCCGCATTTATCTGGAGGACCGCTCCACCAACACAAGAGAAAACCTGTCCATGAGCCGCCGCGTCATTGAAGAACACGGCCTTCCCGCCTCGATTGCGATTGCAACACAGGAGTTCCACCAAATGCGGGCCGGTATATACGCGCAGGATGCGGGATTCGATGAGGTGGGCGCCCTGTCGGCGCATTCTCCTCTCTACTTACTCGGAGGGTATTGGATTCGCGATTTTGCCGGGATTTGTCGCATCTTGGTATTGGGATACTAAATTGTCGATTCGACAAATCAAATTGTCAAATCGATATAACAATTGCGTTGCGACATAACCATATATATGTTATAGTATTTTTAAGGAAAACAGGGGAAACAGGGCGGAACGCGAGGAAAACCGTCGGATATGCGGCAATTCCTGTATGGTTGCCTGGCGAATGCCACGGCACTCGCAGCAAGTTAGAGGGGAAGATGCCGTCCTCGTCCTCACTTCCGATCAGCCGGCTGGAATCGAATGGGCGCGTATGCGGACGGGCCTGTTGTTCCGGCCGGCTTTCTGTTTTTATAGTATGCCGGTGTGACGAAGCAACCAGACGCAGTCCCGGAAACCCTAGAGATAGACCGGCGGTTGATCGAGGCTGGCCCGTGCGTTTTTATTGGCATTATAGCGGTTGATGAGCCGGGCGTCGCCTCCGAGCTTTTCCTTAATCGTGCGATAGAGGCTTTCCCCCTCTTCACAGAGCGCCCGATATCCGGATCATGTTGATGTTGTTCGGTTGCGAGACCTTCGCAGACTTGCACGCAGCCGTCCCGGAAGGAATCTTCAAAGGACAGATAGCCGTTTTTCATGGTGTGGCCTCCTTTACAATTGGACAAGGGTCGGCTATCCTGAAAAGAAAGAGAAAAA
>CABQAA010000219.1 GCA_902461995.1 uncultured Oscillospiraceae bacterium
AAAAACGACACAGGCAGGGCTTTTCGCCCTGCCTGTGTCGTTTGTGTCGGGAATTACGGATTGCCCCATTTAGCCGTACCGAATCGCTCGACATTGGACTTGTACTGATTGGTCCAATAGTCGACAAGGGTTTGGTAGCCGGGCGTCGCCTGGATATCGGCCTGCATCTGCCGGATGATGGCGGCGGATTCCTCCGCCGAATTGGCGGTGATAGCCAGCGCGGTTTCCCGCACTCCGATGCTGCGCACCGAGGTCAGCGCGATACCCGCTTCGGAATCGCCGACCGGCTCCATGTTGTAGACTTCGCAGGTGCTGTCGTAGGAGTAGGGATAGGAATTCGGAACGTCGTATTCCAGCCGATAGCCTTCAAATCCGCGGTCCTCTTTGAGCGGCAGGCAGACCAGCGCGTAATAGTCGCCGAGGCCGGTCAGCTTGTTATAGGCGTTGATGTCGCCCTTTTGCGCCTCGAGTACCTCGGCGCTGGAGGAGACGACGCCGTCCTTTACGACATAATGCTCGCCCGGGTTGCCCTTATAGAGCTGCAGGCTGCCGGCAGGGGAGTAGCCGTACCGGATCAGACGGAGGGCCGCTTCCGGATCCTTGCAGGATTTCGGAATCAAGGTGATGGACTCACCGCCCATGGTGCTGCTGCCGGCAAAGGAGAAGGGTTTGCCGGTGGCGGACATCGGGGGAATGGCCACGAACACGCTGTCGGGATTCTGGGCTTTGAGAAGCGCGTTGGCTTGATCGCACACATGCCAGACATAGGGGCACATGAAGGCATTGGTTGCCATGCTTTCGGTCTGCTGCTGGGTGTCCTTGACAAAAAACTCCGGATCCAGCAGGCCCTCGCGATAAAGCTTGTTCATAAAGGCGATGAAGGTGGGGTAATTGGGGTCGAGATACCGGGTGGTCACGGTGCCGGAGGCGCTGTCGATGCTGATGTACTGCTTGAGACCGAACGAATACCCAAGGGTGAGCAGGGTGCCGTCCCCGCCGTTGCCGTATCCCAACAACCCGACGGAGTCCTTGCCGCCGAGGGTGGGATAGGTCTGCTTGAACAGTTTGAGGGTGTTATACAGATCGTCCGGAGTGGAAATCGAGGGTTTGCCGAGAGCCTCCCAAATGTCGTGCCGCACATTGTACGCCTGGTTGCCCAGGTCGTAGGGAGTGCCGCTTTCATATTTCCATTCGGGCACCGTCAGGCCGAGAACGCCCCACCATTTTCCGTCGTCGTAGGTGCCGGTCCGTTTGACCGGTTCGGGGACCTCGTCGAGGAATCCGGGCTCGTATTTGGCGACTAGTTCATCCATCGTGTAGACATAGCCGCCGTCGATCAGAGTGCGCACCAGCGGATGGTTCGGATCAAGGGTCATCATGTCCGGGAAATCACCGGTTGCCATCATCAGGTTGACGGCCTCCATATCGCTGCCCATCGGGATCTGGGCCTTGACATCGACGCCGGTGATCTCTTTGACGGCCTTGAGGGTAGAATACTTATCAAAGGATTCGTTGCACTTTTTCCAAGAGAACTGGAACCACCAATCCAGCTTGGCGTCCCGGCCCAGATACCATTTTTCGTGTTCGTCCTGCACATACTCGTCAAACGGGAAATTCGTATCCACCGCGTTGAGCACGTCCCAGGAAACCTGTTTGGTAAACGCGGCGGGATCCCGCTTGTCGGCCGAAGTCTGCGGCGGATCCGGCGTTTTTTGGCCGGCACAGCCTGCGAGCGAGGCGGACAGGATGAGGGCGAGCGCTGCGGACAACGCCTTTTTCATAGTTATCGTCCCTTTCTCTGCATAATTAAGTTGTATTGAGGTGTTATTCCTTGATCGCGCCGAGCATGAAGCCCTTGACAAAATACCGTTGGAAAAACGGATAGATGAAGATGATAGGCCCGATGGCGACGACCAAGGTGGCCAGCTGGATGGAATAGGGAGTAACATAACCCGCCTGATAGGCGCTGCTGGAGGAACCGATTGAAGCGGCACCCTGAGCGCTCATCACAATTTTCTGCAGCAGCATCTGCAGCGGATAGAGCTTTTCGTTGCGGATATAGATATAGGCGTCAAACCAGGAATTCCACTGGCCGACGGCCGTCATCAGCGCAATGGTGGCGATGACCGGTTTGGAGTTGGGAAGGACGATCTGGAAAAAGACACGCAAATCGTTCGCGCCATCGATGCGCGCCGCTTCCTCCAGCGACGGGGGAAGCGTCACAAAAAAAGATTTGATGATGAGCATATCCATGATCCCGTAAAGGTTGGGGATGATATATACCCAGAAGCTGTCCATAAAGCCAAGGTTCCGCAGATTGATGACGCTCGGGATCAGGCCGCCGCCGAAAAACATGGTGATGAGGCAGAGCGTCAGATAGAATTTGCGGAACATCAGCTGCTTCTTGGACAGAGCGTAGGCAAAGGTGGCGGTGCAGAGCACGTGGGTGACCGTTCCCACAACCGTGCGGGCGATTGTCACCCCATAGGCGGTGAAAATCTTGTTGTCCTGGAAAACGGTTTTGTAGTTTTCCAGGGTGAACTTCCGGGGCCAAAGGTAGATCCCCCCAAGCGTCGTGTCACGAGCGTCGTTGAACGACAGCGCTAGCACGTTTAAGAATGGGTAGATGAAAATGATGGCCAGAAGCCCCATCAGGGCATAGAGGAAAATGTCGAAAACAAGCTCCCCTTTGGTTCGCTTAAACATCGTGCACCCTCCTTAAAAAATGCCCTGTTCGCCGTCGGAGAGCTTCCGGGCGACCGCGTTGGAGATAAACAGCAGTACGAAAGCGATAATCGAGCGGGACAGGCTGATGGCTGTGGCGAACGAATAGCGGCCAGTCTGAAGGCCGACGGAATACACATAGGTGTCGATGGTTGTGGCGACCGTGGAGACCTGCGCGTTGAGCATCAGCAAATGCTGGTCGAAATTGCTGCCTAGAATGCCGGAGACATTGAGCATCAGCATAATGGTGACGGTCGGCATAATGGAGGGCAGTGTAATGCGCAGCGCCCGCTGCAGGCGGCTGGCGCCTTCGAGATACGCGGATTCGTACATATCCTGGGAAATGCCGGATATGGCGGCTATGTACAGAATGGAGCCCCACCCGACACCCTTCCAGAGGTCGGAGACCACGGCGATAAAACGGAAATAGTCTGCCTCGGTCAGAAAGGAGACGCGTTGGTCTGTAATGCCCAGGGCCAGGAACAAATCGTTGATCGGGCCGTCCATGCCGAGGAGGGTCTTCATGATGCCCACCATCACCACCCAGGATAGGAAAAACGGCAGGTAAGAAACCGACTGCACGAATTTCTTGTATCGGAATGCGCGGATCTCATTGAGCAGCAGCGCGAAAATGATGGGGGCGGGGAAGCAGACCAGCAGCTTATACAGGCTGATGATCAGCGTGTTTTTAATCGATTCCAGAGCGAAGCGGTCGGCGAAAAAGGCACGGAAATGCTTGAGTCCCACCCATGCACCGTCCAGGAACCCACTGCCGGGTTTATAGTCCTTAAACGCGATGACGATGCCGTACATGGGAACGTAGCAAAAGATGATCAGCCAGATGATGCCGGGGATCACCATAAGCTGAAGCCATCTCTGCGAAAAGAGGGTTCGAGCCCCCTTTAAAAACCGGCCGCGGACCGTTGCCGGCCGCGCAAGGGAATTGGTTGCCATTGACATCGAACACACTTCCTTATGTGTCATGGTAAAACCGTGAGTGATTCGAGAGGACCGGCCCAGCCGCTCATTCCACCAGAAGCGGAATGAGCGATGGCCGAGTCGGGAAAACGTGGGTATGGGAGGGCGTTGGGACTGGGACAGGCTCCGAAGCCCCCCGGGCCATTCGAACGAAGGCTCGAATGAGCGGTGGCCGAGTCGGGAAAGCGTGGGTATGGGAGGGCGTTAGGACTCGGCCCCGTTCGTGATATAGAAATTGTCGATGCCGATGGTGGTTTTACCGATGATGTTGAAATAGACGCGGATGTAATTGATGGCGTTGTAATCGGGCTTACCGCCGACTTCTTTGAAGGCGGAAAAAGGGATTTCCAGGTCGTTCCAGCCCTTTTTGAGCTTGACGGTCGAGCCGAATTCGCCGTAGCTGAGTTCGTTCTGATCGCCGGTGCCGCTGCTGGTGAACTCGATCTGGCCGCCGACGATGTTCTCCGGGTTGTCATGCACATACACGGAGATGTGGACGCTGCCCTTTTCCACATAGGACTGGAGCTTGATCATAATGGTGATCTCGTTGCGGAACACGATGGACCCCCAGG
>CABQAA010000220.1 GCA_902461995.1 uncultured Oscillospiraceae bacterium
GGAGTGAGAACCAGCATCGACCGATACGTCGTGCCATCCCGTTCGTTTTCAAATTTATTCTGCAGTACCGCCCGGAAGGTATTGCCCGTCTGCGTGGGCTGTTCCGCCTCTTCCAGAGCGGCCAGCAGCTCCTCGCCGGAATACGGACAGCGCTCGTCGTCCAGGACGAACCGGAGCGTCAACACCTTATCGCCGTCAACCGTGTATTGATAGGCGTGTTCGTCCTTACCTGTATCTTTGGTTCTCCCCAGGCGCTCCAGTATTTCTCCATACGTCAGACCCGCAGGCAGGGCGCGGATCTGCTCCGACGTGAGCGCCGCCGTCGGATAGATCATCCCATAACACAGGATCGCTTTGTACAGCTCTGCCGGATCGTCCGGCATATCCCGGCCGGTCAATCCCAGCTCCGCCGCCTTGCTTCGCAAGAGCTCCGCCGTTTTGGGATCATCGAACCGTTCCGACGCAATGTCCCGATAGACCCGTTTGGTTTCCTGTCTGGTCAGGGAGGCCTGAGACAACCCTTTTTCACCGAGAAAAGCCGACGCCTCCCGGTACTCATTCGCATCCACCGCCGCATAAACCGACACCGACAGCGTCAGAACCAACGCGGCGCAAAGGCCGCCGACAGCCAAACGTTTCTTCATTGGAACCCCTCCCCTTTCTTTGACGGAAGCCGTCATACAGGCCTCCCGTATGCGATCTTTCTGCAGCACTTCGGTTTCCAGCGCCTGCCGGATCAGATCCTGTTCCTTCATAGTCAGTCAGCCCTCCTTATACAGCGAGCGCAGTTCGTTTCGTGTCCGGTACAGTTTGGTTTTCACGGTGGCGGCAGGCATCGACAGAGCGGACGCAATTTCCGGAATCGACAGGCCCAGCACGTAGAAAAGCACAAAAATCCGCTGATGGATGTCAGGTTTTGCGGACAGGAACCTCCCGATTTCCTGCAGCTTTTCCGCCGTGACGATGCGGTCGTCAACCGAAGGTTCCGGGGATTCCGCCAACAGCAGGACATCGTCCTCCACGGAAAGGAACCGCAGATCCCCCGTCGCCTGCGACATATACCGGCGGCCGATTTTCGCCTTGGCGATTTTGCGCACAAAGGCATCCGGGCGGCGGATATGCCCGCTGCCCTTACGTTTCATGGACAGGAACACATCCGTATAGGTATCCTGGAGAATATCCCGCACATCCTCCATGCTGCCGCATTTGGAGACCACATACCGCAGAACGGCGGGATAGGTCTGTTCATAAATGGCTGTAAACCGCGTTTCGATCCGTTCATCCTCCATACTCTCACCGCCCTACACCTTATATGTGCTGGAAACGTCCGAAAAAGTTTCATAAAAAATAAAAAAGGTTCAGCTTTTGCTGAACCTTTTTGGGAATTGTCAGCCCACCGGCGTATTCTGAATCACACCTGCGAGCAGCAGCGCGATGACCAGAACGCCGAGCGCGATACGGTAATAGCCAAACGGCTTGAAATCGTGCTTTTTGATGAAGTTCATGAAGAAACGGATGACGACCAGGGAGACGAGGAACGCGACCACCATGCCGGTGAGGAGCACGGCCCATTCCAGACTTGTAAAGCTCATCCCGTCCTTCAGATACCCCAAAATTTTGACGCCGCTGGCCCCGAACATAACCGGAATCGCCATGAAGAAGGAGAATTCCGCCGCGACATACCGCGAGGTGCCCAGCAGCACGGCCCCCAGGATGGTGGAACCCGAACGAGAGGTGCCGGGAATGAGGGCCAGCATCTGGAACACGCCGATGAGGATTACCGTCTTATAATCCATTTCTTTAAAGTTGTGGATACGCGGCTCCTTGTGGCGGCTTTCCATCCATATGAAGAGGATGCCGTAGATGATCAGAGCCCCGGCGATGACCGCCGGCAAAGACAGCTTGTCGTCGATGATATCGTTCAGAAGAACCCCGACGATTCCGGCCGGAATGCTCGCAATGAGGACTTTCCCCCACAGGGACAGGGTATCCCGCCGCTCGAGCGGGGATTTCTTGCGGGAGAAGGGATTGAGCTTGTGAAAAAAGAGAACCAGCACGGCCATGATGGAGCCCAGCTGCACCAGTACCTTGAATACTTCAAAAAAGGCTTTATTGCGCTCCGGGTCGGCCGATACCGCAAACGGCAGAAACTCATAGAGCAAGATGATGTGCCCCGTGCTGCTGATGGGGAGCCATTCGGTGATACCCTGCACGATCCCCTGCAGAATCGCCTTCAGGATTTCAAAAAAATCCATGGGGAATGATCCGCCCTTTCATGGTCCCGCTCCAGCGAGACCGCTATAGTCGCTCTTACAGGTCGATTTCGTTGAGCAGATCCCGGAGCAGGATGATCTCGTCCGGGGAAATTGTCACGCCTTTTCCCATTTTTTTGTGATCCGGCGCCCATTCCCGGATATCGTATTTGGGATCCCGGTCGTTCCAGCTGATAAGGTTCAGTTCCTTTGTCCAGCCGGAAGGAGACTGGGACAACACCCCAAATTCTTTGACAATTTCATACTTGAGCTCCGCCATGCACTGCACTCCTTCGTTTATTTGTTCTATGACACGCCGGGACAGGCTACTGTCCGCCAAAGAGGCTGCCGCCGCGGCAGTCGATGCCGACCACCAGCGGAAAATCCCGGAAGACCAGGCGTTTGACCGCCTCGCACCCGAGATCCTCAAAGGCGATGACCTCACAGGAAACCACCCGTTTGGCAGCAAGGGCTCCCGCCCCACCAACGGCACAGAGATAGAGTCCGCTGTTGCGCCGGATCGCCTGGACCACCTCGTCCGAACGCGCGCCTTTGCCTATAGTAGCACACAAGCCGAGATCATGCAAGCGGGGTGTGTAAATATCCATGCGGCCGGATGTTGTGGGGCCGCACGCCCCGATGGGAAGTCCCTTTGGAGCTGGAGTCGAACCGGAATAGTAAATCACGGCGCCACGCAGCGGAAACGGCAGCGGCTCCCCTTGGTCCAGCAGCGCAAACAGGCGTTTGTGCGCAGCGTCGCGGGAGGTATAAACAGTTCCCGACAGCAGGATCCGGTCCCCCGCCCGCAGGGTTTGAGCGGCATCCCGCAGGGTATCGGTGTGAAGACGCAGAGACATGGCATTCGTCACTCTCGATTCTAGCTTATGCATGAAATTTATGGGACATTCCGGTAAAGTTATCCAGCCTTCGGTTTACGCCGGATCCGACGGACGGGGAACAAACGCCGTTTTGACCTTCAGCTTTTCGGCCGTTTCATCGAGCGTCTGCACCCACTCCTCCAGCCGGACACCGGCCGTCCCGGCCTGATCGAGCAAAGCCTGCCTGGCGGAATCGAGATGGACACGGCAGGCATCCAGCTCCTGCCCGAGTTTATCCGCGGCCCCAGCCACGGCATCCAGACAGGAATCGCTGCGCTTATAGGCCGCATCGAGAAAGTGCTGACCCATGGAGCGGATCTCCATGATGAAGCTGCCGACATCCCCCACCAGCTTGGCATACCGCTCATTGGCTTCGGCAAGATCCCGGCAGCGGCGATCCAGTTCCCGCATCTTGGCCGCGGTCTCGAGTTTCTCCGCCGACAGACGGTTGTTCTGTTCTCCGGTTTCGCGCGCCGTGCGCTTCGATATCTCCAGCTGGCGGAGCAGCGCCTCTTTTTCCTCATGCAGAGCGCGGCCGGTTTCCCGCAGGCGGGCGAGCTCTTCCCGGACCGCATCCTGTTCCTGCCGCATCCGATGGCAGGATTCCTCGCGGGACCGCAGCCCGGCGAGCTCCTCTTCCATAGCCGAGCATGCGGCCGCTTTTTGCTCGAGAGACTCGATTTTGGCCGCCTGCTCTTCGGTTTTCAGACGCAGACGGGCGTTTTCCTGCTCGAATGTACCTTCCACCTCGTGCAGACGCACGGCACTCTCCTCCGCCTGGTTCTCTGCCTGCGCAATCCGTTCGTCCGCCTCGGCCAACCGCTGCTGAAGCTCCTCGAGCTCGGCCTTCTGCTTCTGCTGAAGGTCATCGATATAGTGGAGCACGTCCATCTTGTGAAAGCCCCGGAGGCTTGTTCGAAAGAATCCGGTCTCCGCCATTCTGATCCACCCTTTCCCCACCGCATTGCGGCCGGTACGACTTCCGTATATGTATAAATCTATACCTTATTTTTTGATTATACCATTCGTCTTTTTAAAACACAAGCATTCACGAGGATTGGATTTGTTTTTCTTGTTCGAATGCCGGCCGGATCGATGCCGCAAGCCCTTCGGTAACGGCCCGTATATGCAAAATGGATTTAA
>CABQAA010000221.1 GCA_902461995.1 uncultured Oscillospiraceae bacterium
CAAAGTCATGGTTATCTGCCCCCACTGCAACAAGCCGACCCGTGTCGGCCATAAAAAGTTCGCCGACAATACCAAGGCGCGCATCTGCAAGCGCTGCGGCGAAACGCTGTAAGGAGGGAGAAGCATCATGGCCAGACTGAAAGACTATTATCTCAAAGACGTGGCTCCGGCGCTGATGAAGAAGTTCGGCTATAAAAGCGTCATGCAGATCCCGAAACTCGATAAGATCGTCATCAACGTCACCTGCGGTGAGGTCCGCGACAACGCCAAGGTGATGGAAGCCATCATGACCGACCTGTCTGCCATCACCGGCCAGAAGCCCGTGGTGTGCAAGGCCAAGAAGTCGGTGGCAAACTTCAAGCTCCGCGAAGGCATGGACATCGGCGCGAAGGTCACGCTGCGCGGCGACAGAATGTACGAATTCCTGGACCGCCTGTTCAACGTGGCGCTTCCCCGTGTGCGCGACTTCCGCGGCATCAACCCCAACTCCTTCGACGGACGCGGCAACTACAACATGGGCCTCAAGGAGCAGCTGATTTTCCCGGAAATCGAGTATGACAAGATCGACAAGGTGCGCGGCATGGACCTGTGCTTTGTCACCACCGCGTCCAACGACGAAGAAGCGCGGGAGCTGCTCACTCTGATGGGCGCCCCGTTTGCGAAGTAAGGAGGAAATACTGTGGCAAAAACATCCAAGAAGATCTCGCAGCAGCGCACGCCTAAGTATTCCACCCGGGGTTATAACCGCTGCAAGATCTGTGGGCGTCCCCATGCGTATCTGCGCAAATACGGCGTCTGCCGCATCTGTTTCCGGGAGCTCGCCTACAAGGGCCAGATCCCGGGCGTCAAAAAAGCAAGCTGGTAAGCAATAGCTAAAGGAGGTTGACGGAATGCAAATCACCGATACCATCGCCGATATGCTGACGAGAATCCGGAACGCAAACTCGGCCAAGCACGATACGGTGGATATCCCCGCTTCCAACATGAAGAAGGCTATTGCCCAGATTCTTGTTGACGAGGGATATGTCAAGAGTTTTCAGGTTATCGAAGACGGCAAGCAGGGTGTCATCCGTGTCACCCTGAAATACCAGGGGGCCAACAAGTCCCAGGTGCTCATGGGCCTGCGCCGCGTGTCCAAGCCCGGTCTGCGGATCTATTCCAGCAGCGAGGACATGCCGAAGGTCATGAAGGGCATTGGTACCGCCATCGTTTCCACGTCCAAGGGCGTCATGACCGACAAGCAGGCCCGCAAGGAGCATGTCGGCGGCGAAGTCCTGGCATTCGTTTGGTAAGGGGGGCGGAAGAGTATGTCTAGAATCGGACGCAAACCCATTGCAGTGCCCGCCGGCGTCGATGTTTCCATCGCGGACGGTGTGGTCACGGTTAAGGGCGCCAAGGGCACCCTGACTCAGAAGGTACATCCCAATATGACGGTTACCGTTGAGAACGGTGAGGTGCTGGTCACCCGCCCCAACGACGAGAAAGAAAACCGTGCCCTGCACGGCCTGACCCGATCCCTGATCGCCAACATGGTGACCGGCGTGACCCAGGGCTTCTCCAAGAAGCTGGAGGTCAACGGCGTCGGCTACCGTGTGCAGAAGCAGGGGAAGGACTTGGTGATGAACCTGGGCTACAGCCATCAGGTTACCGTCAGCGAGATCCCCGGCATCACCATCGAGGCTCCGTCGCCCAACGAGATCATCATCTCCGGTCCCGACAAGCAGCTGGTGGGGCAGTTCGCCGCGGAAGTCCGCGAGAAGCGCCCGCCGGAGCCGTATAAGGGCAAGGGCATCAAATATGCCGACGAGCATATCCGCCGCAAGGAAGGCAAGGCCGGCGGTAAGGGCAAGAAGTAAAGGGAGGAGTGAAAATCCATGGTGAGCAAAGCTGACAGCAACAAAGCCCGTCTGCGCCGTCATCGCCGCGTCCGCGGCAAGATCAGCGGCACGGCCGAGCGTCCCCGTCTCAACGTGTTCCGCTCCCTGAATCACATCTATGCCCAGATCATCGATGATGTCAAGGGAGTTACCCTGGTCTCCGCCTCCAGTGTCGAAAAGGATTTCGGCATGGCCGGCGGGAACAAGGAAGCCGCCAAGAAGGTCGGCGAAGCCATTGCGAAACGCGCCGCCGACAAGGGCATTTCCGAGGTCGTTTTTGACCGCGGCGGCTACATCTACCACGGCCGCGTCAAAGAGCTGGCCGAAGGCGCCCGCGAGGGCGGCCTCAAGTTCTAAGGAAGGGGAGGAAATACTTTGGCCAGATACGACGCAGCGAATTCGGAATACAAAGAGCGCATTGTCGCGATCAATCGCGTCAGCAAGACCGTAAAGGGCGGACGGATTTTCAAGTTTGCCGCTCTGGTGGTGGTCGGTGACGGCAACGGCACCGTGGGCTACGGTCTCGGCAAGGCGGGCGAAGTCCCGGACGCCATCCGCAAGGGAATCGAGGATGCCAAGAAGCATTTGATCCACATCTCCCTGAAGGGCACCACCATCCCCCACGAAATTATCGGCAAATTTGGGGCCGGCCGTGTGCTCATGAAGCCCGCCGCTCCCGGTACCGGCGTTATTGCGGGCGGCGCTGTCCGCGCCGTTGTGGAAGCGGCCGGCATCAAGGATATCCGCACCAAGGCTCTCCGTTCCAACAATCCCTGCAACGTGGTCAGCGCGACCTTCGACGGTCTGTCCCGGCTGCGTACGGTGGAGGAGGCGGCAGCCGTCCGCGGCAAGTCCGCCAAGGAAATCTTAGGCTAACCGCCGTCCGCGGCGTTCTGGCCGCGGATTCCGGGCGTCCTTCACAGGATTTCTTTCAGAAAGGAATGGTTTTGCTATGGCAAAGAAGGCGAATACCAACGCCCTGCAGATCAAGCTGGTGCGCAGCCTGATCGGGGCCAAGCCGGATCAGGTGGCGACCGCCGCTTCCCTGGGTCTGCGCAGAATTGGCGATACCACGAGTCAGCCGGATAATGCCGCGACCAGAGGGAAGATGAAGAAGATCATCCACCTCATCGAGGCGACGGAGGCTTAAATTCAAGCAAGGAGGTGCGAAGAATATGAAGCTGCATGAGCTTTCTCCCGCCCCGGGCTCCGTCCGGGACGTAAAGAGGATTGGCCGCGGCCACGGTTCCGGACAGGGTAAGACCGCCGGTAAGGGCCACAAGGGCCAGAAGGCCCGCGCCGGCCGCGGCATGCAATGGGGATTTGAAGGCGGCCAGTGGCCCCTCCAGCGGCGTCTGCCGACCCGCGGGTTTGTCAATAACTTTGCGACCCGTTATACCGCTGTCAACGTGGCGGCTCTCAACGCATTTGAGGACGGCGCCACTGTGGATACGGAAGCGCTGAAAAAGGCCGGTCTGGTTAAAAAGATCGGCGACGGTATCAAGGTCCTGGGCAACGGAACGCTGGAGAAGAAGCTGACCGTCAAAGCGGTGGCTTTCTCGGAGTCGGCCAAGGCGAAGATCGAGGCTGCCGGCGGGAAGGCCGAGGTGATCTGACGTGTTTCGGACATTGAGAAATGCTTGGAAAATCGTCGATCTCCGCAAAAAGATCCTGTATACCCTGTTTATTATCCTGATTTTCCGCATCGGTTCCGCTATTTCGGTGCCGTATGTGGATGTGGCCGCTTTGGCCGCCGCTACGGGGGCCAGCAGCACCGATCTCGGAAGCATTTTGACTCTGATGTCGGGCGGCGGCTTTTCCGACGCCAGTATTTTTGCCCTGTCCATCACCCCATACATTAACGCCAGCATCATTATTCAGCTGCTGACGGTGGCCATTCCTCCCCTGGAGCGGATGGCTAAGGACGGCGAGGCCGGTCGGAAAAAGCTGGGCCAGATTACCCGCTATGTCACCGTGGTGCTGGGGCTTGTGCTGGGTGTCGCGTACTATTTCATGGTGCGCAACAAGTACAACGCCCTGGACGAGGCGGTCCAGAGCGGCGGCGCCGCCTGGTTCGGCGGTATCGTTATCGTGCTGTGCTTTACCGCCGGCTCCGCTTTGATGATGTGGCTGGGCGAGCAGATTAACGAGAAGGGCATCGGCAACGGTATCTCCATTCTTCTGTTCGCGGGTATTATTTCCCGTGTTCCGGATGGCGCGACCTACCTGTTCTACAACATTTTCTATCAGGCGGGTATCCAGCAGCTCAGCGACGGCACTGGCCTGAAGTATGTGATTTTGGTGCCCATCATCCTGGTGCTGTTCCTGGCCATGATCGCGCTGATCGTGCTCATCACCAATGCCGAGCGCCGCATCCCCGTCCAG
>CABQAA010000222.1 GCA_902461995.1 uncultured Oscillospiraceae bacterium
ACAGGAGGAAACCCGGGAAAGTCCCCTGAAGGTCCGCCTGGCAGGACTGGCCCGCACCATCAGCCGCCTCGGCTACATGGCGGCCGCCCTGGTGGCCGGCGCCGACCTTTTCCACTCCTTCATCATGGATCAGGGGTTTGAAACCGCCCGGATTCTTGCCCAATTTCAGCAGCCCTCTATGGTTTTCGGCCACATCCTGCATGCCCTGACCCTGGCCATCACCGTCGTGGTGGTCGCCGTCCCGGAGGGACTGCCCATGATGATCACGGTGGTGCTCTCCTCCAATATGCGGCGGATGCTCAAGGACCATGTGCTGGTGCGGAAGCTGGTCGGCATCGAAACCTCCGGCAGCCTGAACATCCTCTTCACCGATAAAACCGGCACCCTGACCAAGGGCCGGCTCGAGGTCTCCCGTTTTGTCGACGGGAGCGGCTGCGAATATCGGGACGCCGCCGATCTCAAGCGGAAAAAGACGCTGTGGGACATAACCCGCCTGTCCTGTTATTACAACAACGAGAGCATGCCCTCGGCGGGCGAGGTGCTCGGCGGCAACGCCACCGACCGGGCGCTCATGAGCTTTATTCTCGGCCGCCAGACCCTGCCGAACGGCTACATCGTTTCCTCCCGCATCCCCTTCGACAGCGCCCGCAAATGGGCCGCCGTCGATCTCGCCGCAGGGAACGGAGACGCCGGACTGCTGCGGGGGACCTTCGGCCCCGACACGAAGCGGCTGACCCTCATCAAGGGCGCGCCCGAAAAGCTGTTAAACGCCTGCGACCGGTACATCGACAACAAAGGTTCCCTCCGCCCGCTCGACAGCGGCATGCTGCTGCGGGCCGCCTGGTCGGAGATGACAGGACACGCCATGCGGGTGCTGGCCCTCGTGATGTCGGAAACGCCCGTGTCCGAAAAGGGCAGCTTTTCCCATCTCGTTCTCGTCGGTTTGGTGGGAATCCGGGACGAGGTGCGCCCCGAGGCGCGCAGCGCGATCTCCCAGGTGCGGCAGGCCGGGGTCCAGGTCGTCATGATGACGGGGGACAACCGGGAAACCGCCGCCGCCATCGCCCGCTCGGCCGGGCTTCTCGAGACGGGCAGCCCGCCCGAGGCGATTATGACCAGCACCGAGCTTGCGGACCTGACCGACGGCGAGATCAAATCCCGCCTGCCCGCCCTGCGGGTGGTCGCGAGAGCCATGCCGTCCGACAAAAGCCGCCTCGTGCGGCTGGCACAGGAGATGGGACTGGTCGCCGGCATGACGGGGGACGGCATCAACGACGCCCCCGCCCTCAAAAAAGCGGACGTAGGCTTTGCCATGGGCAGCGGCACCGAGGTGGCCAAGGAAGCGGGCGACATCGTCATCCTCGACGACAATTTTGCCTCCATCGCCAAGGCGATCCTCTACGGACGCACCATTTTCAAGAGCATCCGGAAATTCATCATCTTCCAGCTGACCATGAACCTCTGCGCCGTGGGCATTTCGATCATCGGGCCGTTTATCGGGATCGACACCCCCGTCACCGTCATCCAGATGCTCTGGATCAACATCATCATGGATACCCTCGCGGGTCTGGCATTCGCCGGGGAACCGCCCCTTCAGGAATACATGAAGGAACCGCCCAAACGGCGGGACGAATCCGTGCTCAACAAATATATGCTCAACCAGATCCTCTGCATGGGTCTGTTCACCATCGTGCTGTGCGTGATCTTCCTCAAAGCCGACTGGGTGAGGCCGATGTTCCGGTACGGCTCCGATCCCATCTACCTGATGACCGCCTTCTTCGCCCTCTTTATCTTTACGGGAATTTTCAACAGCTTCAATGCGCGGACCCATCGGGTCAACCTCTTCGCCCACATCCACCGCAACCCGGCCTTCGTCGGGATCATGGCGATGGTGGCGGTCATCCAGCTCGTGCTGATCTATTACGGCGGCAGCCTTTTCCGCACGGCCGGACTCACCCCCAAGGAGCTGCTTCTGGTTTTGATGATTGCTTTCCTGGTCGTCCCCGCCGACGGTCTGCGCAAACTCTTTCTTCGATTCAATCATCGAAAGGGAAATCTGTAGATTTTGACCCTTTTCTTTCGCCGCGGGATACGGTATACTGAGGACAAAGCCTTTGAGGAGGAGAGACTATGTCCACATATCGTTGTCCCAAATGCGGTCATGAGTACGACGCCGGTTTGCAGTTCTGTGGAAAATGCGGAACCCCGAACGATCCGGCCCAGCGCATCCGGCAAATCGAACAGCTTCTGAAAAATTCGGCCGATTCGGCTGCGCCTGCGGCGGTGCAGCCGGCTCCAGCGGGGTATCCCCAAGCGCCGATATCCTCCTATACCCCCACCCCTCCGCAGCCTCCGGCCCCTCCTTCAGGCGGATTTCCCGTCATGGAGATGCAGGATCCGCCCGCTCCTCCGGAATCCGGCGGGACGGCGGTCAAAAAAGACCCCAACCGTCTTCTCCGATGGATCGCGCTCGCCGTTGTCGGGCTTCTGGCGCTTGTCGGGATCATCGCCCTTGTGCGGCAGGCGATGCTCGGTTCCCACGGATCGCCGGAGCGGCTCTTCGCTGCGTATCAAAGCGCTTTGGAAGACGACGATGGCGAACGGCTTCTGGATTTGATCCTGCCGGATCAGGTGGAACGTTATGGGCTGGACGAAACCACGATTCTTCAGAATATGGCTTCGGCGGACAATGAGCTGGAGTTTCAGGACGTGATCGTGGGGGATAAAGGAAAAATCGCCACCCTCTTTATCCGCACCAGTTACACGAACTCCGTGTCGTCCTCCCAAACGCAAAAGCTCACCTATACCTTTACCATAATGGCGCGCAAAGAAAAGGGGAAATGGTATCTCGATATCGCCAATTCCTCCCTTACCGGATCGCTGCGCGGCTACTGACGGCAAACAGCCGGTGCAGAATGGTCTGCACCGGCTGTTTTTTGTCACGAGGACAGAATCCCGCCCGCAGTCTCGATGGCCCTGGCATAGCGGTCCATCACGGCATCCAGATCCCGGTTGTACAAAAGGTCCGCCTCGCCGTCGTCGGGGCGGATCATCCCGTCCCGGCCGATGGGATACAGATCGGCCGCGGCATGGGACACCGCCTCTTCTTCGGATCGTACCACCACCAGCTGCAGCGGCGTGTTCTCGCCTTTCTGTGCGGCGATCCAGGAACGGAAGGCCGGCAGCGTCGTGGTCGGATCCCCTGCGTCGTAGCCATACAGTGACAGGATCCTTGTACGCATCCGCAGCTGAATCCGGGTCTCGTCGAGAGAAAACGCGATGTCCTCAATGGTGCTTCCCGTCGCTTTGGAGACGAAATGGGTACAGAGCACGTCCGCTTCCGGTATCCCCGTATGCTTGTGCGGAATCGTCAGATTGAAGCCCACATGTGACGATCCAATGGCCGGATCTTCCGATACCGTCACCTCGCTCGATTCCCCCGGTTCCACCAGCCGGCAGCGCCGCGTCTCGCATCCCGTCACCGCGTCCCATTCGTCCCGGGGACCGTCCGGCATTCCATAGAGCGCCGTACTAACCGGCACAGGAATGCTCTTGTCGGGTTCCGTGCCCCGCCATTCGAGGGAGAGACAGAGGGTAGCTGCCACGCCGGTTCCGGCCGCCACGGACAGGGTCACGTGCGCCTGCAGCGCAGCGGCCAGCTCGGCTGTCGCCTCCCCTTGGCCGGGTCCCACCTGAGCCAGCGTCGCCCCCGCTTCCGAAATCAGGGACAGCGTCACGCCGGCCGGCAGACGCCCTCCCGCCGAGAGGGTTACGCTCCCCGCCTCCAGGCTTCCGGCAGGCGCCTGAAACAGCGCCGCGCCAGCGGCCGTACCGCTGAGAGTTACCCGCCCGGATTCCCCGGGGACCAGATTCACTCCGGCGGCTGTCTGAGATTCCGAAAACGGAACCAGCTGATCCTGCGTGCCGTTCTGCATCAGCACGGACGGCTGAATACCGGCGAACGTATACGGATTGCTCGACATCTTATCGTCGACACCGGTTTCGACAGTCGTACCCAGCACCGCCAGACGCCGGAAGGCGCTCCCCTCCAACGCATCCCGATACACGGCGGGAGACCCGGCCGCATGTCCCGTGAGGATCGCGGCAAACCGCCCGTCCGCCTCCGGCTTCGTATAGGTATCCGTTCTCTCCGCCGCCTGCTCGGCCAGGGCGGCAGCTTCCGCTGCGCGAAGGGCGTCCGCCGCGGCATTTGCAGCATATCCGGATGAGGCCGCGGCGG
>CABQAA010000223.1 GCA_902461995.1 uncultured Oscillospiraceae bacterium
ACGAAGTGCCCGGCCCCCTCGATCTGACCTTCTGTTTCCGTCTGAGCGGGCTGGACGACGCCCTTCGTCTCCCTCCCATCACCCCCGTCGTCCCCGCCGATTTCTGGGGGGTGGAGGACCCGTTCGCGGCCATCCGGGAACGGGACCGGTTCGTTCATCACCCCTACGAGAGCTTCGACTGCGTGGTGGATTTCGTCCGCCGGGCCGCGGAGGATCCGGATGTGCTCGCCATCAAACAGACGCTATACCGGGTCAGCGGGCAGTCGCCCATCATCGCCGCCCTGATGAAGGCGGCCGACAACGGCAAACAGGTGACGGTACTCGTCGAGCTGAAAGCCCGTTTCGACGAGGAAAACAACATCCACTGGGCGCTGAAGCTCGAAGAGGCCGGCTGCCACGTCATCTATGGCCTGGCGGGACTGAAAACCCACTGCAAAATCCTGCTGGTCGTCCGGCGGGAGGAGGACGGCCTGCGCCGCTATCTCCATCTGGGCACCGGCAACTACAACGATTCCACCGCCCGGCTGTATACCGACATGGGCATGTTCACCTGCCGGGAAAGCTATGGTGCCGACGCCTCCTCTCTCTTCAACGTCCTCACCGGGTATTCCCGCCCGCCCCGATACAGCCGCCTGGTCGCCGCACCCGAGGGGATGCGCTCTTTCTTCTACCGCATGATCGACGGGGAAATCCAGAACGCCTCCCACGGCCTGCCCTGCGGTATTTTCGCCAAGGTCAATTCGCTGGTGGATCCGGCCATCATCGCCCGGCTCTATGAAGCGTCCCAGGCCGGCGTGCCGGTGAACCTGGTGGTGCGTGGCATCTGCTGTCTAATCCCCGGTCTGCCCGAGGTGAGTTCCAACATCCGGGTGTTCAGCATCGTCGGGCAGCTGCTCGAACACAGCCGGATTTTCCGGTTCGAAAACGGCGGCAATCCCAAGCTGTATCTCGGCAGCGCCGATCTCATGCCCCGCAACCTGGACAGGCGGGTAGAGCTGCTCTTTCCCGTTGAGGACGAGGCGGTCCGCCGGCGGGTGGACGAAGCGATCGGGCTGTTCCTATCCGATACGGTAGGAGCTAGAGAGCTCCATGCGGACGGCACTTACGAGCTGCCCGACCGCCGCGGCCGTCCCGCGGTCAACTGCCAGCTCGCGCTCTACCGACTGGCGAAAGACGCGCTCATGCGCAAGGAACAGGAAGCCGCCGAGGCCATTTCACCGGCTGAGGGTTAAAAATGTGGATATTCCCGGAGAAATCCGGACAAAGAGAGTGCACAGATGTGCGAAAGGGATGTGTGACGATGCTGAGAATCGGAATGCTGACGAGCGGCGGAGACTGCCAGGGGCTGAACGCCGCGATGCGGGGTGTGGCCAAGGCGCTGTACGAGGCCTTTGACGAGGTGGAGATCATCGGGATCCTGGACGGCTACCGCGGCCTGATCCAAAACCGGACCCGGCTGATGAAGCCGGAGGATTTTTCCGGGATCCTGACGCTGGGCGGTACCATGCTCGGTACCTCCCGGACCCCTTTCAAAATGATGCGGGTGATCGAAGAGGACGGCGTGGACAAGGTGGCTTCCATGATCGACACGGTAAAAAAACTTCGGCTCGACTGCCTTGTGATTCTCGGCGGAAACGGCACTCACAAGACGGCAAACCTGCTGCGCACCGAGGGCATCCACGTTATTACCCTGCCCAAGACGATCGATAACGACCTCTGGGGAACCGACATGACCTTCGGATTCCAGAGCGCGGTGGACATCGCCGCGAACGTCATCGACTGCATCCACACCACCGCAACTTCCCATGGGCGGGTGTTCATCGTGGAGGTGATGGGACACAAGGTCGGCTGGCTGACCCTGCACGCCGGCGTCGCCGCCGGGGCGGACATCATCCTCCTTCCCGAAATCCCCTACGACATCGAAAAGGTCGGCCGCGCGATCGAGCGCCGCCGCAAGCTCGGAAAACCCTTTTCCATTCTTGCCGTGGCGGAAGGCGCCCTGTCCAAATCGGAGGCGAAACTGAGCAAAAAGGCGCTCGCGGCCGCCCGGGAAAAAGAGGGATACCCCTCCATCGCCTACCGCCTGGTCAAGGAACTCGAACCCTATGTGGGCGGGGAATCCCGGGTGTGCGTGCCGGGGCATTTTCAGCGGGGCGGGGCACCCTGCGCCTATGACCGGATGCTCGCCACCATGCTCGGCGCCGCGGCCACCCGTCTCATCCGGGAAGAAAAATACGGCTATATGTGTGGGATTGTCAACAACGAGATCGTCCCCGTTCCGCTCGAAGAGGTGGCCGGCAAACTGAAAAAGGTGCCGGTCGATTGTCCGTCCATCCAGATGGCCCGCGAAATCGGCGTGTCGTTCGGGGACTGACGGGTTCTAAAAAAACAGACGGACCCGGGAGCTTTGGCTCCCGGGTCCGGTTTTATTTCAAGTTTTGATCGGCGATAAACGTCTCCAGATCCCGCTGCCAGAGGGCTTCGCCCTCTTTGGTGAAAAAGCAGCCAGGGATGCCTCCCTCCTTTTCCCGATGATGGGCTACGCAGGCGCAGCAGTGCCCATGGCGCGGACATCCCGGATAGGTGCAGGGACAGGGACGGGCGTTGTCACAGCTCATACAGATGACCTCCTTGCTTGTTAAAATTTACCACATTGCTGTCTGGAGAAATTGTGTGAAAACATGGCTGGAAGAAAGCCCGCCGCGTCATGAGACATACTAATGCAGGAAGGAGGTGATGACGACCCGCGCGCTTTTCATATAATAACACGGAAAGAAGGATGCGGATATGAAAAAATTTCATTTAAAATCCAAACTGGCGGGTCTCGCCGGCACCCTGATACTGAGCGCCCTGCTGTTTACGGGGATCGGAGCCGCGGCCGCGGAACCGGCGGCAGAACCCCCGGTTTCTCAAAGCGAACCCGCTGCACCCGATCCAAACCGGGATGAAAAACGAGCCAAAATACGGGAATTCCGAGAACAAGTCCAGGAAAAATGGGACACTCTCAGCGAGGCGCAGAAGCAGGAGATCTATGATCTCGCCGAGGCCCGCATGAACGCGGACATCGGGTTGATGCAGAAACTGGCGGAGGCCGGTTTTCTGGACGGCGACCATGTAAGTGAGCGGATCGATCGGATGCAGGAGCGGATGAAACAGCTCCGCGAAGCCGGTGAGTGCCCTCTGTCTATGGGGCACCGCCACGCCCGTGAAAATCCCGACAGCCATTCCTGATGCCAATGGGAAGGTCTCTCTTAAATGAAGAGACTTTCCTTTTTTATCAAATTTACAGCCTGCTCGGTCAGCTGCCGGATCCCGTCAAAATCGCCCGCCCGCAGTGCATCGGCCGGCACCATCCAACTGCCCCCGCAGCACAGGACGTTCGGTTCCCGCAGATAGGCGGCGATATTATGCATCCCGATGCCGCCCGTGGGCATGAAGCGCATCGCACCGTACGGACCCGCCAAGGCTCTCAGCATCGCCGTTCCGCCGACCACCTCGGCCGGAAAGAGCTTGACGGTGTCCAGCCCCATCCGGATGCAGGTCTCCACCTCGCTCGGCGTCGCGCAGCCGGGAATAACCGGTATGTTTTGCTCCATACACCACGCCACCACATCCGGATTGGTGCCGGGACTGACGATTCCCCCGGCCCCCGCCTCCACAGCGTCGCGAGCCTGCTCGACCGTCAGAACCGTGCCTGCCAGCACACACATATCCGGGACGGTCTCGGTGATGTATCCGATCGCTTCGGCGGCAGCGGACGTCCGGAAGGTGATCTCGGCAGCGTGCAGTCCGCCCTTCTGGAGCGCCCGCGCCAGCGGCACCGCTACCGCAGCGTCCTCGATTTTTACGACCGGCAGAAGCCGCAGCCGCCGCAGTTTTTCAAAAAAATCGGTCATGTCCTTCCGCCTTTCCTTGAACCTCATGGTCGGCCTGGAACCGGCCGAGCGCCTCCCGGTCGGGCAGGCCCTCGTTGTCTCCGGAAAAACCGAGCTGAATCGCACCGACCGCGTTGCCCCGCCGGACCGCTTGAGGCAGGGACAGGCCTTCGCCGAGCGCGCTGATCACCCCGGCGGCGAAACCATCTCCCGCTCCCACGGTATCCACGATGGTTTCCACCGCGTAGCCCGGGCAGGTGAAATGTGCCGTTCCCGTGGCGGCATAGGCCCCCTTGGCGCCCAGTTTGACGATGACCGTCCCGGCTCCCTGATCGAGCAGAACCCGGGCGATATCCTCCGG
>CABQAA010000224.1 GCA_902461995.1 uncultured Oscillospiraceae bacterium
CCGTCGTGCAGGCAGGTTTCGGTATACACGCCGTTCGTGATGTCGAGATGGATCCGACGATAGGCGCCCCGTTCGAAATCCAGCGATTCGCCGTCGTCGGCATACAGATCCAGGTGCCCGTCTGCCGTTCCGTACCCCCGGATTTCCAAAACATCGCCCACCTGATAGGGAATCAAGCCGCCGTCTTTGACATACAGCGGAACCCGGTCCAGCGGCGCCTCACACAGAATCACCTCGCCGCCGCCGACAAGCTGCCCCGTATAGAAATCGTACCAGTTTCCTTCCGGAAGCACGACGTTGCGCTGCGATTCATTCGGGAACATCGGCGCCACCATCAGGTGATCCCCCAGCATGAACTGATCGTCTACGCCGCGCGTCGTGGTCGTGGGATAGTAATCGTCCCGGCCGATCCGGCTGCGGTTGGCATCGCACAGATCGTGGAGGGCGTATTCCAAATGGACGGACCGGAAAGGCGGCACCCCTTCCAGGTGATACCGGACAAAGGCCGCATAGAGATAGGGCAGCAGGGCTTCCCGCAGAGCGACCGCATCCCTCACCAGTTCCGTCACTTCGGGGAAAGACCAGGGCTTGAGGGAAGAATACCAGGCGTTGAGCATCGCCATAGGGGAGAGGCAGACGAGCTGGAACCGCCGCACCCACTCATCGGCATTGGCCGCCTCGCGCACTTCCGGCACCCATAGCTGGCCGATGAACGAGGCATTGACAAGCGCGGTGAGGAATTCCCGGAAGTCGTAGCAATCGCTGTAAATTACATACGGATAGGCGGAGGAACCGGAATTGGAGGCGCGGATGAGGCCATAGGTCCGCCGGTTTTGCCGCTGATAGATCTCGCAGGTCATTTTCTGGAGCAGCAGAGCATAGATCTGCCGCATCTGCAGCCCCGGAATGCCGGAGGGGAAGGTGGCGTGATCGGGCCAGAGATAGAAATCGAATCCGTCGCATTCGTCCAGCTTGTATCCCGCAACGCCCAGCGCTACATGGTTTTTCTCAAAATATGCGGCGTAAGCCTCGCTGATCTCCTTTTGTGTCAGATCCGGCACCCGGCCGCACCAGACTTCGTGAGAGCCGCATCCGTCCTTGACAACGGGATAGAGGCCGGATTCGGGAGAGATATACGCATGGGTCCAGAGATTGAGCTTCAGCCCCCTCTTGTCCATCCTCTCCACGAAGGCCGCGGGATCCGGGAAGCGTTCTGCGTCCCAATCGAACGTACAGGGATAGGCGGCCGACTGCCAGCCCGGTTCCAGGCCCAGAACCGACAGCGGTATGCGGTTTTCGGCGAACTCGTCCGCTTCCGCTTCCACCTGCTCGGCCGTGAACAGCGAATGGGTGCGGTGCCAGAAACCGAGTCCCCACAAGGGGGGGAGGCAGCCGCCGCCGCACAGCAGGTTGTAGCGCTGGACGGCGGTCAGGGGACGTTCCCCCGCCAGTATGTAAAGATCGGCGCTGTCGCCGTCAAACGAAATCTCCACAAACTGGCTGTCGGGCACAGCTTCCCAGTCCGGATTCCGGTTCCGGTTGAGAATCGGCGCTTTGTGCGGCGCATTCACGCCCTGTGCCGTTCCCATGTAAAAAGAAATTTCGCCTACACAGTCCAGAAACACCCCGTAGCCGCTCTCCGCGACATAGAACGGACAGGGCGCGTGTGCGCGGCCGTTATCCTGACCGGTGTAATGATCGGCACGCAGATGCATCACATGGCGGCGCTGGTTGACGGTTTTGAACTGCAGGCCCAGGCCGAACAGCATGTCGTTCCCCACGCAGGGGATGCGGATGACGGTCCGGCTCCCCGCCTCGCTCAGCTCGATCTCGTCGAGACCAAACGGCAGAGCGTCGTCGGGCAGACCGGCCAGAGCTTCCCATTTCGCGGGCCGGGCGAAATCGAGCAGCCGGGGGCCTTTGCCGGGAAAGCGGTGGCAGTACAGGCCGTTTGTCACTTTTTCAAATGCATGGTCCATGAGATCCCTCCTGACTGTATGTGTCCGTATGTGGATGAATGGCCGTATTTCCAGCCTAACCATACCAGAGCGTACGGGCTTTTTCCATAGCCGCATGTCGCCAATATATGGCGTTTTGTTGGGTTTTAAGAAAAAATAGGGTAAAAAACCCGGCTTTATAAAAAGATTGACGCCTTCTGGCCGTCCCGCTATAATCAAAGATAGTGCCCGTATGATCGAGGAGGTGCGGCGATGAAGCTGCGGTCGGTACACGAATTTCTTCCGCTGCAGGCGCAGGAGGGAGCCCCCGTCTGCTTGGATCACATCGGCTGGCATAAGTGTCCGCCCGGCTGGCGGTGCGGCCCCACGGCGAGGGATTACACCCTGATTCACTATATCGTGGACGGACAGGGTACCCTCACACTCCGGGGATCCACCAGGCATCTCGAAGCCGGACAAAGTTTCTGCATCCGGGACGGTACGGCGGCCGTTTATGAAGCGGACCCTCTTCGGCCCTGGTCGTATATGTTCTTTGGTATCCGGGGCGGCGGAGTGCCCGCGCTGCTGGAAAAAACGGTTTTCTCACAGGGCCGTTATGACGCGACGCTCGGAGATGTACCGTTGTGCGAGGCGTTCTATGCGGCCTTCGACCGTCTGCTCGGGGCATCCCGGCTGGGATTCCTGAGCATTGCCTACGCGTATTCGCTGCTGGATTTCTTTTACAGACCGCTGCGGGGCGAACCCGGCCTGACCCGTGTGCAGAAGGGAAATCCGCATGTGTATATCGCCCGGGAATATATTGCCGATCATTTGTATTTGGACCTGTCCGTCGAGGATTTGGCGCGGCGGCTGGGACTCAACCGCAGTTATTTGTCGGCGCTTTTCAAAAAAGAAATGGGGCTTTCGCCCCGGGATTATGCGATGTCTCTGCGTTTGGAACAGGCACAGAAACTGATTCTGGATACCGATCTTCCGCTGGCGGAAGTAGCGGTCCGGTCCGGGTTTGAATCGTATTCTTCCTTTTTCCGAGCGTTTCGGAACAAACTGCATATTGCCCCGGCGGTTTACCGAAAAAAAGCAGGATTGCCTCCGGAATCCCGTTGATCGGGCTGTGTTCAGCCTGGAGAATAGAATAAAAAATGGGAAAAAACGGTTAAAACGTCCGATATCGTCCTGACTCCTGCGGAAATTTTAATGAAAATACCCAAAAAAGCCTGTTTGAACTCCTATATAGCATGATTTGTCAAAGACAAAAGAAAATCCGGTATGCTATAGTAAAATCAATCGGACCACGGCTGGTAAACAGGGTGAGCGGTTGACAATTCGCCTTGTCCGCCTGTGTGGGGGACGGTCATGAAATGGAAGGGAGTTCTGACGAATGAAAAAAAGCTTGAGTATCTTTCTGAGTATGCTTCTCTTGGTCAGCAGTCTGCTGGTTTGTCTGATTTTCACGGGCTCAGCCGAGGCCAAAACCGTTGTGATTGCCGATTTTGATGGGGAGGAACTGGGAGCGAAAGTCAATTATCCGACAGACGGCAGCGTGACTGTCGAGTCGGCCGCCACTCCTTCTTTGGAAGGCAAAAGCCTGAAAATGACGCTGCGCTACACCCGAGAAGACGGACAGATCACCTACGAAATCGGCAAGACGGTGACCTTCCCGGCCGACATGAAGAAGAAATATGTGTCCTTTTGGATGAAATCGGATGTGGATTGCAAGATCAAGGTCCAAATCGCCGACAGCGGTTGGAGCGGGGACAAATTCTACGATGTGGAGATCCAGAGCGGCACGCACATGTACAACGTGGATATCTCGGACTGCAAGTATCTGGGTACCCGCGGCATCTTCATCCGGAACTGGGGCGAATATTACGAAACCGCACCGACCCCCTTCTCCGGTACGGCCTATCTCGATTCCGTCGTCATCACCGATACTCCCCGGACCTACACCGATCCCGATGCGTCGGATAGTTCGGTCGCCCCTGAACCCAAGACCGCTGATATTGCCGATTTTGATGGGGAGGAACTGGGAGCAAAAGTTAATTATCCGACAGACGGCAGCGTGACTGTCGAGTCGGCCGCCACTCCTTCTTTGGAGGGCAAGAGCCTGAAGATGACGCTGCGCTACACCCGGGAGGACGGGCAGATCACCTACGAAATCGGCAAGACGGTGACCTTCCCGGCCGACATGGAGAAGAAATATGTGTCCTTTTGGATGAAATCGGATGTGGATTGCAAGATCAAGGTCCAAATCGCCGACAGCGGTTGGAG
>CABQAA010000225.1 GCA_902461995.1 uncultured Oscillospiraceae bacterium
CATCGGGCCTTTTCCTTGATCGTCCGCCATAAACAGCACCCGCACATGTCGCCAAGCAAGCTGGAACTGCCTTTTTCGCTGGACATGAAGCGCCTCGTCTCATCTCAGGTCCGCACCACATCGTCGGTACTCCGACCAAAGACGACTCCACAGATCGGTCCATTTTTATAGGATGCGGCCTGTGTGAGCCGGCTATCTTTGGTCGTCCCGGATTACAAAAGACAAGGGAAGGGCAAAAACCCTGAAAGTTTTTCATTTCTGCAAAACCGCTGTTGCTGTGACGGAGACAATGGCCGTCCGAGGCCGCCTGGCCGCCATATCTTGTTTACAGTCCGGCCGGGGCCAGATGGTCCAGATACCGGCGTAGCTCCTCAAAGCCTCCGTGCGGAAAAACGTCGATATCCCGGCCGGATTTGTTGATTAGGCAATCCGTCAGCAGAAAGACCTGCATGCCGGTTTCGGCGGCGACCATATCCTCGCTGACGTCGTTTCCCACCATCAGACAGTCTTCCGTCCGGCAGCCCAGCCGCGCGGCCACCTCCCGGTAATAGGCCGGGTTCGGTTTGCAGGTCCGGGAGTTCTCGTAGGTGGTATAGAATTCGAAGGCATCGGGTTCCAGCCCGGCCCAGCGCATCCGGCTCTCGGTGGCAATGGCGGGAAAAATCGGATTGGTCGCCAGGGCGATACGGAAACCGCGGCTCCTGAGGTAATCGACCGTGTCCCTGGCCTGCGGATTGAATCCGCAGGATTCAGCCGCCTTCTGGAAATCCCCCCGGTAAAAAGCATCGAATGCCGGCTTGTCCTGCAGGGCCTTTTCTCCGAAGGTTTCGGCGAAACAAGACCAGAAGACCTCTTCATTGGTACGGGAGCCGTCGTTTTTCACCATGGCGGCGGTACCGGCCCAAATGGTATCGATCAGTTTGGCCGGCTCATAACCGTGAGGCGCCAGCTTGGTGGCCAGGCGGTTAAAATACGATTTTACAAAGGCCTCCTGGTCCATGGGAAGCAGGGTGCCGTCCAGATCAAACAATACGGTTGTCATCTAAATCCTCCGATAGTGCTGATATAAAACCATTTTATTATAGTAGGGTTCGGCCCGGAAGTCAAACGCCGGACGGACCGCATCCCGACGTGATGCAAGTGCCCCGCTGTCCCATCCGGATTTCGTCAAGGCCCTTCCACACCCTGAGCGATCACACAGAGCAGATCGGACAGCGGCGCCGTTTCATATTTATCGCGGTGCCGGACGGCGTTAAGATCGTTGCGAAGGGACAGGCCCCGTACTTTCAGTTCGATGAGGCTGCCGTCTTCGATCGACTCCTGCACCAGCAGGTCGGGCAGGATGGTGATGCCCAGTCCGGCCTTGGCGGCTTCGATCAGAGCGGTGGAATTGATGCTGGTCCAGACCGGCCGGGGGGTCAGCCCTGAAAGAAGCAGGGCGCTGTCGAAGGTATCCCGGATGGCGCTGCCTTTCTGCCGCAACAGCAGCTTTTCCCCGCACAGTTCCTGAATGGTGAGGCTGAGGCCCTCGCGGTAGAAGGGAGACGCCACCACCACCAGACGATAGGAAGCGAACGGGGTGCAGCGGAAGGGACCCTGTGGCGGAGCACCCTCCACCAGAGCGAGATCGGCATCGCCCGAACGCAGGATCTCCACCGCATCGCCGGCGCTGACCACCTCGACTTCAACCGGCGTCTGCGGCCGAACAGAAGTGAACCGCCGCAGGAGCCGCGGCAGCCAGAAGGAGGCGATGGTGATGCTGGAAACGAGGTGCAGGGGCGTATCATTCTCCAGAGTCTCTATCCGGGCGTCGAGTGCTTCACACGCGGCCAGAATGGGTGCGGCCTCCTCGAGAAGACGAAGGCCGCACGGAGTCAGGCGCACCCCTTTGGGCAGGCGGTCGAACAGCGCCGTACCGGCTATGTCCTCCATTTCCCGGACAGCGTGGGAAACCGCCGACTGGGTGAGATAGAGCTGATCCGCGGCCTTGGTGAAGTTGCCGGTCCGGGCCACCTCCCGCAGAATCTGATAATGCCGCAGCGTCATAATGCGCTCCTCCTATACATGAAAAAAATTCATAGGAACACTGAAATTCTATCATTTTACGAATTGAGTTGCAAGCCGTATACTAGGGAGGAGAGAGAAAAGGGGATTTGTTTTATGAAAAAAGGCCGGCTTTGTTTGTGGCTGTTCGGCGTCAATTTGCTGATTAGCTCTTTCGCTTTCGGAGGCGGATATGTGGTGGTGCCGATGATTCGCAAATATTTTGTCACCCGCAAGGGGCTGTTTACCGAGGACGATCTCGTCGGCATGGCGGCTATTGCCCAGTCCTCCCCCGGAGCTATCGCCATGAATCTGGCCGCGCTGGCCGGATACCAGACGGCGGGTCTCGTCGGGAGCGTCGTCAGCTGCGTCGCGGGGATGGTGCCTCCGCTGCTGCTGCTGTCGGTGATCTCGGTGTTCTACACGGTGTTCAGCCAGAATGTCCTGATTGCCGCGGTTCTCAAGGGGATGCAGGCGGGGGTGGCCGCGCTGATCGTCGATGTGGTGGTGGATCTGTGCCGGGCGGTGCTGAAGGACCGCTCGCCCCTGCTCACCGCTCTGATCCCCGCCGCCTTCCTGGCGAGCTTTGTCTTCGGGATCAACGTCGCCCTGATTTTGGCGGCCGCCTGCCTGCTTTGCATTGGCCGTGCCATATGGAAAAAAAGGCAGGTGAAGAGCTGATGCAAAGTCTGTGGCAACTGTTTCTGGCGTTCTTGCAGATCGGCTTGTTCAGCATCGGGGGAGGTTACGCCGTCATTCCCTCCATCCAGCAGGTGGTGGTGAACACCTACGGTTGGATCAGTCAGCAAACCTTTACCGATATCATCACGATCTCCCAAATGACACCCGGTCCGCTGGCGGTCAACACCTCCACGTTCGTCGGCATCCGCATCGCGGGGATTCCCGGGGCCATCGTGGCCACATTCGGCTGTATTCTGGCCGGCGTTACGATTTCCCTGCTGTTGTATGTGTTTTTCCAGAAACACAGCGATTCGCTCTACGCGGCCGAGGTCCTGCGGGGATTGAAAGCGACTTCGGTCGGCCTGATCATGGGGGCGGCGGCCACCATTCTGATGCTGACGTTTTTCGGTACCTCCGTGTTCTCCGCCGTTTCTGGGGTGGAATGGCCTGCGGTCATCGTGTGCGGCGCGTCCCTGTTTGTACTCCGCAAATGGAAGGTCAACCCTATTTTGCTGCTGATCGCGGCGGGGACGGTGGGTGCTCTGCTGTATGGATTCCGATAACAGAACCCCCTCGGCTCAACAGCCGAGGGGGTTCTGTTATTTGACGCCGAGCAGGCGGGGCGGGACGAGGATCCCGGTTTCCCGGAGATGATAGGTATACCGCCAATGGTCACCGGTGGTGAAATAGGAATCGGGGCCGCCCTGCCAGACGAGATGGGGATTCCAATTGTGCAGGGCACCAAAGGTGTTGAAGCGGTTGCCGTAGGCGGTGATATTGAGGCGATGCGAGCCGGGAGAAAGAGGGCCGAGGGAGAGACGATAGGGGGAAAGGGCAATCCGCCCCACCCGTGTGCCGTCCATGTCCACGGTGATCACCGGGCTGCGGAACCGGGGGACTTCCAGGTGCAGTTCCCGGCCGTCGCCCTTCACCGTTCGGTGATAGGTGACGTTCCCGCCGTAAAACGGCAGGCCCTGCACCGCCCAGTCCCCGAAGAACAGCTCCCGGACCGGCGCGGTAACGACGATGCGGGTGCCGTCCACCCGGACGCCGAAGTCCCCGAGCAGATGCATCCATTCCACCACGGTTTTGGGGCCGAAGGGCAGGACGAGACGCAGCTCGGACGTCCCGGCCGGAATGGGGGGCAGGGGCACAGTCCGGATCGCCCGGTCGACGAACCAGCCGTCTCGGTCGAGAGGCACCGCGGCACCGTTCAGGTACAAGGAGGCTCCCTTTCCCGCCTCCAGCGCCAGACGGGCGCCGTTTATCGGAATTTCACTCTCGATCTCCGCCCGCAGTTCCAGGGTGTGGGGCGTTTCTTCTCCGCCCGGCCTGGCCCAGGGCTGAGCACCCGCGTCCCCGCGGCGGGGGTAGCCGAGCTGTTCCCGCACCCGGTTGTCGATGCGAAGGATTTCCTCGGGGTTCTGCCAATCCCCGCCGTCGATGCGCCAGGAAGCTACGTCGATGAGCCGGTCGTTGGGTTCGGACAGGG
>CABQAA010000226.1 GCA_902461995.1 uncultured Oscillospiraceae bacterium
GAGTGTTGCCGCTGCCGGGACTCAGGATGCAGCGCCCCAGGGTGAGCGCCTCGCTGTTTTGCAGGGCGCCGCTTGCATTCCATTCCAGCCGCCCCCAGGGAAAGTTTTCTACAGGGATATCCTCTTTTTTTAGTACGATCGTCGACACAGGCACGCTTCCTTTCCATATAAACTACGTGACCGGGGATTCAGCCGCCGATGTGATATCGATGTCACATCAGCGCAAAAATAGTATACGCCATAAAGTGACAAAAGACAAGGGGCAGCGGCCCGTTACCCAAAAGGAAAAAACGGAGATGGTTATAAAGCACAAGGAAAATTTGAATGTTCTGGCTATTCTGTACATGAGCGGAAACGGAAAATGCCGGTATAATAAAATCAAATCGAACCTGGGGAGGAACAGAGATGGATAGAAAACTCAAGATCGGCGTGTTTGGCGGATACCGCGGCATGACGATGATCACCGTCCTGATGGGTCATCCGGACGCCGAGTTGGTAGCGGTATGCGATAAGGTGCAGGGGATTCTCGACAACGTCAAAAACGAGGCGGAAAAACACGGGCAGACCGTCACCTGCTACAACAATTTTGAAGATTTTTTTAAACACGATATGGACGCGGTGGTGCTGGCGAATTATGCCAATGAGCATGCACCCTACGCCATCCGGCTGCTGCGGTCGGGCCGCCATGTCCTCAGCGAGGTCCTGCCCTGCGAGACCATGGCCCAGGCCGTGGAACTGATCGAGGCGGTCGAGGAGAGTGGCCGTGTCTACGCCTATGCGGAGAATTACTGCTATATGGCCCACACCTTTGAGATGTGGCGCCGGTACCGGAACGGGGATATCGGCGAAGTGATGTATGCCGAAGGCGAATATGTCCACGACTGCTCTTCCATCTGGCCCCAAATCACGTATGGGGAGAAGAATCATTGGCGCAACCGGATGCATCCGGCGTTCTACTGCACCCACAGCATCGGTCCCATGCTCTCCATCACCGGGAAACGGCCGGTTCAGGTGGTCGGATTCGAGACCATGCCCCACCCCGATATGATCGCGCTCGGCGGCATCGGCGGCATGGCCGGCGGCTGTATGATCGCGGTCACGCTCGACAACGGCGCCATCTGCAAGAGCATCCACGGCGGTTTAAAGCGGGAGCCGGGCAGCATCAACTACGAAGTGTACGGCATGAAGGGCATGATGGAAAGCGATCGTTTCGATGGCGGCCGGCTCAATGTGTACCGCGAGGGGGAAAAGCTCTGCATTGGTGACTGGGAAAAATACGAGACCAAACCCTTCATCGCGCCTGAACTGCTTGAGCAGATCGGCGTGCACGGCCATGGCGGCAGCGATTTTTACTCCACCCATTTCTTCATTGAGAAGATCCTCGGCCGTCCGGACGGCAACACCTACTCCATCGACGTCTATCAGGCGGTGGATATGGGCATCTGCGGGATTCTGGCCTATCGGTCCATCCTGAACGGCAACACGCCGGTGAAGGTGCCGAACCTGCGCAATCCCGAAGAACGGGAGGCCTTCCGGCACGACAACGCCTGCACCAATCCCGATATCGCGGGCGATCAGCTCCTGCCCATTTCGTCCTATCCGGATCCCCATGTCCCGGATGAAGTGTACGAGCGGGTCGCGCAGCTGCACCGCGAGGGCAAAAGCGCGGAATAAGATGGTTGGGCGGCTGTGAAAGGGATTTCGCGGCCGCCCTCTTTCATAGACATGCCATCGGCCCTGGGTTTCAGTCTATACCAAATCCACCCCGACGATCAAGGAGACTGCTTATGAAAAACCGCCTGTCTGTGGCCGCCGTTACCGCGGCATTGGCGCTGTGCACCGCCTGTGCGGACAAACCGGCGCCGGCGTCCTCATCCGCACCGCCCGATGCGAACACCGAACCGGCCCTGCTGATTCCGTACACAGAGAAAGATCTCGTACTCCCCGCTCTGCAGTGGTCGGGCGGTCCCCAGCGGGAGGACGGCACCAACAGTCTCTGGGATGCCAAATCTCTGGCCGAGGCGGGGGTGAACCTGGTCTCGGTCTATTACCGCCCGATGGACGCCGGCGGCAAAACCCTCGCGGGCTTCTGGCTGCCGACGGCGGAGATGTATCAGCACACCATGGACCATGCCGCCGCCGACATTGCCCTGAGCCGTGAGCTGGGGATCCAGGTCATGGGCTATACCGATACCGTCCAGTTTGACGACGCACTCATGAAGGAAGCCTACGGCTATACCCTGGAGGATCTGGCGGTCCGGCAGGCCGACGGGACCTATGCCTTCACCAAAGCCTGGGATCCGGAGGGCTGCTACGTCGCCTGCATCAACAAACCGAAATGGCGCGCCCTGCTTTCCGAGATCAACGCCCTGACGGCCAAGGCGGGCTTTTCCAGTCTGATGTACGATTACTATCCCTATATGGCGGGCGGGTACTTCTGCCACTGCAGCGAATGCGAGACGCTCTGGAAGGCGTATAGCCAGGAAAAGCTGGGGAAGGCGGAGCCTATGCCCGCGACGTTCGAGTTCCCCGACCCGGTATCCATCGTCTATTACAAATTCCGGATGGAATCCTTCGCGAGCTTCATGAAGGAGACCGCCGCCGCGGCGCAGGCCGTGAATCCGGCGTTTGCGGTGCTGCAGAACCATAACATGAACAGTTTTGACGCCCCCTATCAGCTTCTGCTCGGGGCGCTCCACCCTCCTACCACCGAGTTTTGGGGCCTGGACACCGGCAACGAGTCGGCCCTTTACATGCCGCAGCTGGCCGAAGCGCTCGGCGCGGACCGGCTCTACGCATATTACAATGCCGAGAGCCAATATAACCCTACCTATCGGTACAAGGTCAACCTCGCGGAGTTCTACGCCGTGACCGGGGGCCTGATGCACCAGCCCAACGCGGACAACACCGCCGCCGGTTTCTTTGATTTCGTGAAGGCGCGCAAGCCGGTCTACGCGGGGTCCCGTTCCATCGCTAAAACCGGGGTGCTGTATTCCTGGGAGAGCAGCCTGTTCAGCATGGCCTATCCCAATGTCGATAAAGGGTACTATGAATTTGGCGACAACCTTTCCCGCCAGGCGGCCGCGGCGCTGGTGAAGGCCGGGGTGCCTTCGGATTTCGTGGCGCTCGAGCGGGAGGGCGTATCGGACCGCTTGGAGCAGTATGACGTGTTGGTGGTGCCGGAATATGCCTATTTCGCCGAAGATACCTGGAAAGAGCCGATGCGTGCGTTTGTCAGCAGGGGCGGACGGCTGATCGTCTCGGGCGGCAAAGCGGGCGCGTTTATCAAGGGACTGGTCGGGGATCTGCCGGAGGCAAAGGTATCCTATATCGACAGCTTCACCGGTTCCTTCAGCGAGGAATCGCTGACCGTCCCTGAGGTGTACACAAAAGCCCTCACCGACGCGGGGGCGTACACCCAGTTCCATTTTACCTCGCCGATGGAGGATCTGTCTGCGACGGTACGGCAGAACGGGTCCGATCTGTATCTGCACATCATCCGGCGAGGGAATCCGATCGGGAGGGAGGACACGGGAGTATCCTTCACCTTTACCCCGCCCGAAGGGTATGAGATCGGGTATGTCCGGGCGGATTGCCCCTATCTTTCGGATACGGCCGTCCGCGTGGAGTGGAGCCGGGACGATCAGGGGAGGATCACGGCTGAAAGCGGTGTGTTCGACACCTATCTGCTCGTCACCCTCAAGCCGTCGAAGATCGCCGGATTGTCCTGACCGGGAAGGTATAGGGTAACGAGCACCCAATCCCCGGGCCGCAGTCCTGCTTGTATGGGTTGGTTTATGTGTCTGCGCCAGGACATCCGGAGGCCTAGGGGGACCCAGCACATAAAGGCTCTTAGAATCAAGCTGAAAATATGGTTTGGCCTGCGGGCCACATACTTTTTTCAGAGCTTTCGAACGAAAGGCCAGAGCAGCCAAAAGGATAGTTCGGAAATCCGAACTATGAAAAAAGGCTCCCGGGGTTCCCTTGGACCTATATCTATGTGATCCAATATCGAAAGGATATTGGTGATGGTCGGGCCAAGATCCCGTTGCTATATAGTTGACGTGACCGGCCTGACCTAGGACTCTTTTTAGGAAAAACAGCGGTGGCTGTGCCACTTGAATCGACGATACAATGAGGGCTGCGGCCTAGGAATGCTCGCCGGCAGATTAGATTCCATACGAAATACGCAC
>CABQAA010000227.1 GCA_902461995.1 uncultured Oscillospiraceae bacterium
ACTAACCCGGAGACCCTGTGCGGGGGACAGCGCCGATGGAATCGGGGATACACCGTCAGTGGTCTTGGCTTTTTTGGCGAAATGTGGTATACTGTGACGCAAGGACATGAAGTGTCCGGATGGCTGTCATATCCGGGCGCATGGGATTCGAAAATCGGGTTACGCTAATCATGGCTAACCATGATACTGAAAAGAGGGATCCTATGAAAAAGGGCGGAGTGTATCTGCGTGTTCTCGGGATTGGTTCGGGTGTATGTCTGACTGCCGCGGGCATTTTCTCCATATGGAATCCCCAGTTTGCAGCTAAGTTCCTGACCGTGGTCTTCGGTGCAGCGCTGCTGGCATCGGGTTTACTGGACATCGCCGCGTATATCGCGTGCCGCCGGGCGGCTTTGGGAGCCGGTTGGATTCTGCTGGACGGCATTCTGACCACGCTGATGGCGGTGCTTTTACTGTGCAATTCCTGGCTGGTCGGTCTCGCGGTTCCGGTGATATTCAGCATGTGGATTCTGTTTTCGGGCATTTCGTCGGTGGTCCGGTCCCTGGACCTCAAGGCGTTTCGGGTGCGGGGCTGGGGTTGGTTTTTAACTATCGGCATCCTGCAGATGGTGGCCGGCGTGCTTCTGTTTATCCAGCCGGTTGCCACCGCCATGGCGGTGAGCCTGCTTGTCGGTCTTGTTCTGATTCTACAGGGTTTTACGGCGATTGTGTCCGGCTTGTTTTCACGGCGTTTTTTGTCCTGAACGTTGGCTGGACGTTTTTTGATAGGATAGAAAGGAGGCTTTATTCATGAAAAAGTTACTCACATTTGTCGTCGGAGCTGCAGCGGTGGCCGGGGCCGCCTATTGGGCCGCCAAGTATTTGACGGGCTGCGAAAAGCCCCAGAGTGTGGTTCCGCATCCCGTCTCGGATCCTGTTCCGCAACCTAAAGAGGACGTCCTCGCCGATGAGCAGCCGGATGAGCAGACCGACTCCGAAGCCTGAAAAAAGCCGGATCCCGCTGGGATCCGGCTTTGCTTTTCCTGGAAAAGGCGGAAATATTCGGAAGAGAGGGACTTGCATTGCTGGGAGGAAAATGGTATACTGAAAACGCTTTTTATGCCGCTGTGGTGGAATCGGCAGACACAAGGGACTTAAAATTTGAGCACCGGAACGGGAAACCGCCCGTGTGAATCGCGTCAAATTCGGTGAAACTCCCGCCCGTGCGGGACAATGCCGAGCGAAGCCCGGATATTCCGGGAACGTGTAGAGACTTGACGGCGCGCACCTAAGGATGCCTCTATGGTGAAGAGAAAGTCCGGACTACAACGCCTGTAAAGGCGGCCATGGCAACATGGAGTGGTGAGAAAATCCCTCGCTGGCAACAGCGTACCGGTTCAAGTCCGGTCAGCGGCACCAGAAAAGAACCTCTTTTGTCTACCAAGACAAGAGAGGTTCTTGTTATATTTTCAGGGGCGAAATACTATAAGTACGGCAGCATTGAAATCACTTCAAATGTGGTTCCAACATTGAACAGAGATACGAAAACATAAGGGAGACACGCGGTAGACAAAGTAAAACTGCATACAGAGGGCGTTTTGCATGGTGGAAAATTTCATAAAAGGGTGATATAATTAATTTGATAAAGGGGTTAAAGGATAATTTGAATTAAAAGAGGACAATGTAATGCTAAAAGCAATTTTAATGGATTATACCGGTACAGTCCTTTTGGAGCCGGATGTCCCGTTTGTCCAAGACGGCGACCGAAGTCCCGTGATTCAAAAGGACCGTCAAACATACAGCGACCAAATCAGGACGCTTCTTGATCGGCATCAAAAATCGTACTTGTGTATAAAGGGGTCGTACCAGTCGCGGTTTACACAAGCGGTTGAAGCTGTCAATCAAATGCTGCGGGCCGGACCGTCCCTTTGAGATGGCCATTTTGAAAGAAGATTTGCAGATCGGAACATACCCAAGGATAATCCGAAACGGCGGCGGGCCTATTCGGATACAGGAGAAAAAAGATGATTTATTCTATGACGTGCCCCTCTCCCATAGGCGCCTTGACACTCGCGAGCGACGGGGATCGTCTCGTCGGTTTATGGATGGAGGGACAGAAGTATTACGGGGCTTCCATTCCTGAAGCCATGGTTCCCAAAGACGATATACCGGTATTTGCCGCTGCCCAAAAATGGTTGGACCGGTATTTTGCGGGAGACAAGCCCGCGGTGTCGGAATTGCCGCTCGCGCCCATCGGCAGCAAATTTCGGCAGGGCGTGTGGAGCCTTCTGTGCGAAATCCCCTATGGCAAGGTCGTGACGTACGGGGATATTGCCAAAAAGATGGCCGAAAGGCTGGGGAAGAAGCACATGTCGAGCCAGGCGATAGGGGGTGCCGTCGGCCACAATCCGCTGTCGATCGTCATTCCCTGTCATCGGGTGGTGGGCTCGGGCGGCAGTCTCACAGGCTATGCAGGTGGCGTCGAAATCAAGAAAAAACTGCTGGAGCTGGAAGGCGTTGATCTGTCGGCCCTGTACATTCCCCAAAAGGGAACGGCGCTTTAAAAAACTCTGCCGTCCGGTATCCGACCGAATTCATGCTATACGGGCGGTATGAAGGAGTCGGGGAGCTGCGTGAACAGATGACCTTTGAGACGTTCATGCGGAAAAAATCCGGATCGCGAGCGCATAGTTCTCCTGCGCTATCGAGTTTTCGTTCTTTCTGTGGTGACAGTCGGGTACTTTCCTCCGTTTGGGCGGCTCACCGGTCGGAATTTCGGCTGCACCGTTATGCTGACAGGCTGCTTGAACGGAATTATCGACAGCACGGAGCCGCTTATCCTGGGTGCACTGAACGGCAACGTATTGGCGAAGGATGCAAAACAGCCGGCTGCCATTGGCAGCCGGCTGTTTCAGCGGTTCAGAAGATAAAACGCGAGGTTCAGATAAGCGGCATAGAGACACCAGAGCAGATACGGGATCATCAGATAGTACGCCGTCGGACGGATGTGTTTGAACCCCGTCATGGTTAGAGTGACGAGGGCGATGAGCAGCAGGAGCCAGAAGAAAGAGAACAAGCGCCACTCGAGCCGGAAAAAGAACACAGGCCACAGGACGTTGACCAGCAGCTGCAGCAGATACATCCGCAAAGGCGCGCCCCGGTCGATGTCGTCGGTGTTGTAAACCAGATAGGCCGCAAAAGCCATGAGCGCATATAAAGCTGTCCAAACCAGAGGAAAAACGAAGGCCGGCGGGGTGAGCGGAGGTTTGATGAGCTGATCGAAGCCCGATGTACCACTGAGAAATCCGCTGAGAAGCCCGGCCCCGAGGGTGAGAATCTCAAAAAAGGCAAAGGCTCGAAAATCAAATTTTTGTTTGATAACGGCATGCATGCGGCTGCCTCCTTTCCGTTTCCGGCTACAGTATAGTATGCCCGCCGCCGCCAAAATATGAATGTTTGCGATAGGGAGCGGGAAGGCGTACATTGACAGGATAGCCTGCCTGGAGTACACTGCATGCAGGTACAGAAATTCGAAAGGCGGTGGCGGTATGCGCCTCTGCATTGTGAGAGCTCCGCGCAAAGTCTGAGGACGGAACGGCGTGGAGCGGACCGGCCGTTTGCCCGAAGGCGGCCGGGTGTCCGTCCAAAAGGACTTTGCATTCCGATGATTCTGCCGGATATCCGGAATACAAAGGAGCAAAGTTCTGATGAAAACCCCATTTCGCGTGCCGGGTCTGTCCGGCATGCGCCCTTTTTTGATTCTCTGGTCCACCCAGTCCCTTTCGGCCCTTGGCAGCTCGATGACCAGCTTCGCCCTGATCGTCTGGTCCTATCAGCAGCAGGGGTCGGCGCTGGTAACTTCACTCTTGTCGGTGTGCTCGTATGCGCCCTATGTGCTGATGAGTCTTTTCGCCGGGGCGCTCAGCGACCGCCTCGACAAGAAACGGACCATGCTGCTGTGTGACACGCTCGCCGCCATCAGCACCCTGTGCGTTTACGGGCTGTTCGCGTCCGGGCGGCTGGAGGTGTGGCATCTCTATCTGCTCAACGCCTTAAACGGCTTGATGAACACCGTCCAGCAGCCTGTATCGGATGTGGCCGTCAGCCTTCTTGCCCCGAGAGAGCAATACCAGCGGGTGAGCGGTCTGCAGTCCTTTTCGAACTCGCTCG
>CABQAA010000228.1 GCA_902461995.1 uncultured Oscillospiraceae bacterium
CGTGGCTGAGATAGATCCGCTGCGCCGCATCGAGCTGACGGCCGAGCTGTTCGAGGGTCGGCTGCGGCACTCCGGCGGTTGCGGCGGTAAAGGCCGTTTCCTCCAGATAGCCGGAAGGGGCACCCCCCTCTTCCCGGCCGATGATGCCCCCTTCCGGATCGGGGGTATCGGCGGTGATCCCGAGCGCCTGGAGCGCGGCCGAGTTCAGCACCCCCATATGCCCGGAGGCGTGGGCAATCACCACGGGATTATCCGGAGCGGCCCGGTCGAGCAAACGGCGGGTGGGATGATTCTGTTCCCTGAGTGTATTGTGATCGTAGCCGAAACCCAGGATCCAGTCCCCGGGTTTCAGCCGTTTTTCTTCCCGGAATGCACGAATACGGTCGTGAATCTCGTCGAACCCGGCCGCTCCCTCGAGCTGAACGAGGGAGAGCGTGTTCGCATAAGCGGTGATGTGGCTGTGCGGATCGAGAAAGGCGGGCAGCAGCACCCGATGCTCGAGATCGATCTCCTTGGTGTCCGGCGGCGCGTCCAGCCGCAGCTCGTCGAGAGAACCCACCCTCCGAATCCGTCCGCCGTCGGTGAGGACCGCCTCGGCAGCCAGGGTATCTTCCATTGTCAAAATAGTCCCGTTAGTATATAAGCACGAGCCCACGATTCAGCCCCCTTTCAGCCATTTACAGCATAGTATAACCCTTTCGATGGCCATTTACTACGGCAGGAGTCCGGCCTCTATCCGGCGGTGTTTTTATGGAGCACCCGCTTGACGCCGAGCACCAGACCCCGGCCGTTGACCAGCACCATCAGAGCGAACAGGAGGATCTCATACACGACCCAATACGGCACCTCCTGCAGCACACAGTAACATTGGGTCATGAGAACCGCGAAATTGAGAACCAGCCGAAAATAATTCCACTTGATCCGGACGAATTTCCGGGTATCCACCAGCCGGACGACAAACACAACAAGGAAGCAGACCAGCGTCGCCGCCGCCGCGCCGTTGACCCCAAACAGCGGAATCCACCATAGATTCAGGACAATATTGATCCCTGCGCTGAGCGCTGCGGTCAGCAGGGAACGGACGCTCCTCTTTTCCACCATATAGATGCTGCCGAGGAAATTGACCAGGCAGGTAAACACGATGGAGACGACCGGCAGCGGGATATAGCGCCACGCATCATAATAGGATTTATCGAACAGCATGAGCGGGATCACCCTCGTCAGCATAATGACGCCCGATGCCATCACAAACAGCAGCATACTGTAGATGTTCACCACTTTGGTATAAAACCGGTCCCGCGCCTTCTGTTCGGTGATGGCCGAAATCTGCCAGGCGTCCATGAAGATACCCGACACCAGCATGATGAGGGCGGGAATCTTGTAGGCCGCGGCGTAGGCGCCGGTGTAACTGGCATCTAGCTGATAGTTGATGATATACCGGTCGGACATGTTGGTGATCCACCACAGAATGGTGTTGGGTATCAGCGGAATGGAAAACAACAGCATGGATTTCGCGATGTTCCGGTCCAATCCCCGAAACCGGATATACCGGCGAAGGTCCGACATAATGAACAAAAACAGCACCGAGAGGATGTCGGAACAGATCATGGAAAAAATGTATCCGAACACGCCCATGCGGAAAACGACCAGATAGAGAATGTTGAACAGAATGGTCGTCAGCGTGCTGATGATGCCGTCGAGCGCGAACAGCCTGACCGCGCCCTTGGCCCGCACAAACTGGGCGCAAAGGGAGCGCAGTGAGGATGTCAGCACGAAAAAGCAGAGCAGATACACATGCCCGGACAAAAACTCAAAGAGTCCGAGCAGCGGCGAAATCAGCATCAGAAGCAGGAAACCCGCCCCAATCGACAAAAGCCCCGTGGTAAACACGTGGCTTTTTTTCACGCCTTTATCGAGTCCGAACCGCACCACCGCGTTGGTGATGCCGAGGGTCACGAGGGGCAGCAGGAGATTGCCCGACTGCTGAATCATATCCACAACGCCGTATTCCGCTTTGGTGAGAACAGCCGTGTACAGACGCGTGAGAAAAAACACCAGCAACTTGGAGCTGAAGGTGCCGACGGCGAATATCAGTGTGTTGGATAAGAGCTTTTTATATTTGTCCACGGTGTCATCTCCGGGCGTACGCTGGGTACGGCATTCATCTGCTCATGCAATTGCATAAGGCGGGACCGATTTTGCGATCAATGGCGTCATTGGTCCGGACCATCCACCCGTTTAGCCGTCGCCGACAGGTTCTTTTCGGAAGTGAAATACAGCGACACCAGGATCCCGACAATCAGGGTGCCAATGGCGACAAAGCCCTGCGCCGTATCGAAGGACAGGCCGGCGCTGCGATACAGGGTAATCGTGGAGCCCAGCACCAGACCCAGGATGCCAAAGTAGGTCGCCTGCGGGAAACGAGACAGGCCGAATTCTACCAATTTGGCGCCGAATATCACGCCGAGCAGCATTCCGGAACCGGCGAGGAGCAGGATAAACAGACTGGTCTGCCAGGGAATCTCCGCCGTTCCCGATATCCCAACAAGATTGGTCAGCGGCACGATCAGGCCCTTGACCGATCCGACCACCGTCGCGTACATGCCAAAAATCACCATCATCATGGAGCCACTGATACCGGGCAGAATCATGCACAGCGCCGCGATAAAGCCCGTGGCAACCAGCTTGACGCCCAGCAGCGGGGTCAGGGCCGTATAGACGGGGAGCGCATCCTTGTCCGCGTTCAGAAACGCCAGAACCACCATCAACGCCAGCAGCGCCACAAACGGCAGCAGGTTGGCGACTCTAAAGCGGCCGGCCGTGGCGCGGCGGAGCAGCATGGGAACGATGCCGATCACCAGCCCCAGGAACAGGAAATTGAGCGCCATGGGATACCGCTCCTGCAGGAAGGTGATGATAAAGCTGAAAACCGCAATGGCCAGCACCATCCCGATCAGCAGCGGAATGAGAAACCGGATGCTTTTCTTAAAATCCTTGCGCAGATGGCTGATTGACTCGATGAGCCGGTCATAGATGTTCAGCAGCACGGCGATGGTGCCGCCGCTCACCCCCGGAATGATCTCGGCCACACCGATAAGCGCTCCACAAAGCAAGATAAATACGAATTGCATGTACAGGACTCCTTCCATTATAGAATATGTCCGTGTCATCGATGACGGACTTATGTTTTCAGCAGTTCCTCAAACGCCTCCCTATCCATCGGCCTGGCGAAATAATACCCCTGAATTTCGTCGCATCCAACCGACTGCAGGTAGCGGTACTGTGCGTCTGTTTCCACCCCCTCCGCTGTCACCTTCATACCCAGGGACTGGGCCATCTGTACAATACTGGCCACAATCCGCTGCCCCTTCTCGTTGTTTGCAGCGTCCTTCATAAACCCTTTATCCAGTTTGAGAACATCGACGGACAAATCCTTAAGCATATTCAGAGAGGAATAGCCTGTCCCAAAGTCGTCCATCAATATTGAAAACCCCGCCTGATGCAGGCGGTCGACGATCTCCTGTATGACCAGGCGGTTGTCGAAAAACGCGCTCTCGGTCAGTTCCAGCTGGATCAGCCGGGTGGGGAGGCTGTAGCGTGCAAGAATCGTCTGATATTCCTCAGTAAAACGAGGATTATAGAGATGAAGACGGGACACGTTCACCGACACGGGCACCACCGGAATCCCGGCATCCAGCCAGCGGCGGATCTGTCCGCAAACCTCGTTAAATACAAAACGGTCCAATTCGGTGATGAATCCGTTGCTTTCAAACAGCGGAATGAAACTGCCTGGGAATATAAGACCCCATTCCGGATCGATCCACCGCACAAGCGCCTCAGCGCCGGTCAAAGCCCGGCTTTGAGCGTCGTATTTCGGTTGATAGTATACACAAAAGTGCCGGTTTTCAAGCGCTTTTGTCATTTTATTTTCCAGATTGCGCTCATACAGCTGTTGTGAGCGGATCGCTTCATCGTAAAATGCATAGTGGAGCACATGACGGCCCTTGACCGTTTTTTGCGGAATTCCCGCCCGGTCGATCAATATATCGATATCCCGTTCCGTCCGTTCGACCTCATACGCCCCCATGGACAGGACCAGCTCATACCGGTTGCCGCTCTGTTCCTGAAACCCTTTCATGCGCGTGC
>CABQAA010000229.1 GCA_902461995.1 uncultured Oscillospiraceae bacterium
CCGGAACATCACGACCGGATGATCGCCTTTACCAGCCAGCTTCCCCACGTGTTGGCCGGTGCCTATGTCCAGTCGCCTGTCTGCCCGGATCACGGCGGCTATTCCGCCGGCAGCTACCGCGACGTCTCGCGGGTCGCGGCGGTGGACGAAATTTTGTGGAGCGAGCTGTTTTCTCTCAACCGCACGCCCCTTTTGGAGGAACTGGACGGTCTGATCGCCCGACTGGAGGCCGCGCGGAATGCGATCGCTTCGGATGACCGGGAGGCCATCGCCGCCGTCATCCGAAAAGGCCGCCTTGTCAAGGAAAATCTCGGGGAATGACTCCCATAAGCGAAAGGAAGGTGCCGCCATGCTGACGCTTCATGCCGCCGCATCCCGTCCCTACGATATCCACATCGGCTCCGGTCTGCTCCGGCAGGCTGGCGAGCGCAGCCGCCTTATCAACCGCGGGTCGCGGGTGCTGCTGGTCTCCGACTCCAACGTGGCCCCCCTCTATGCCGACACGGCCGCCGCCGGTTTTGAACAGGCCGGCTATCGGGTCACCCGTTTTATCTTCCCGGCCGGAGAGGAGCAAAAGCGCCTCTCCACCATCGCGGCGATGTACGAACAACTTGCCGCCGACGGCCTGACCCGCAGCGATCTGATTGCCGCTCTGGGCGGCGGCGTGACGGGGGACATGGCGGGTTTCGCCGCCGCCACCTGGCTGCGGGGCATTGATTTCGTGCAGCTGCCCACCTCCCTGCTGGCCCAGGTGGATTCCTCCGTCGGCGGCAAAACCGGGGTGGATATCCCGGAGGGTAAAAATCTGGTGGGGGCCTTCTGGCCGCCCCGCCTGGTTCTGGCTGACACCGACACCCTCGCCACCCTGCCGCCCGTTCTCCTGGCCGACGGCATGGCCGAGGTCATCAAGGCTGCCTGCATCAAAGACGCCGCCTTTTTTGACTGGCTGCGGGACACGGATGCGACGGATCCGGCTCATCTGTCCGAAACCGTCGCCCGGGCGGTCGATATCAAACGGCGGGTGGTGGAAGCGGATGAACGGGAGGCCGGGGAACGCCGCCTGCTCAATTTCGGACACACCCTCGGCCACGCGCTCGAAGCGCATTCCCGGTTTCGCCTCTCCCACGGCCGGGCCGTGGCGGCGGGTATGATGCTCCTCACCCGCGCCGCCGAATCCAGGAATCTGACCAAGGCGGGGACGGCCGACACCCTCGCGGCCCTGCTCCGGAAATACCGCCTTCCCACCGGCGACGACACGCCGCCCGAAGCCTATCTGGCCCACGCCGCTCTCGACAAAAAAAGGGCGGGCGACACCCTGGCTCTGGTTCTGCTCCGGGAAATCGGCGACGGTTATGTCCATCCCATTCCGGCGGATGCACTGCTGTCTTTTGTCCGTGGATCCACAGATTGTGTGAGGTGAACGCCATGTCGGTTGCCGTGATTCAAAAATCCCCTATCGCCGGCCTGCTGACGCCGCCGCCCTCCAAATCCGCGGGGCATCGGGCCCTCATCTGCGCGGCCCTGGCCGCGCTTCAAAACCGGGAAGGGGGCGGATGCTGCCGTGTCTCCCGGCTGCTCGATCCGTCCGACGGCGCACTGTCCGACGATCTTTCCGCCACCCTGCGCGCCGTGCGCGCCATGGGTGTAGACGCCGAAGCTGACGGAGATGCCCTCGTCCTCACGGCGGGCTCCCCGCCGTCCCTTCCCGCCGAGGTCGACTGCGGCGAAAGCGGTTCCACCCTGCGGTTTTTCCTGCCTCTTTTTGCTGCCTTGGGCATCCCGGCCCGGTTTACCGGCCGCGGCCGGTTGCCGGATCGCCCTCTCGGGGTGTATGCTGACTGCCTGCCCGCTCACGGGGTGTCTCTCTCCTTTCCCTCCCCGGACGGCTGCCTGCCTCTCGATCTCTCCGGGCGGCTGTCCGGCGGCGCCTTTCTCCTGCCCGGGGATATCTCCAGCCAGTTTATCAGCGGCCTGCTGCTGGCCCTCCCCCTCTGTGACGAAGACAGCACCATCCGCCTGTCCACTCCCCTGGAATCGGCGGATTATGTGCATATGACCCTCGAAGCCCTGTCCCTGGCCGGCATCGAGGTCCGGACCCTGTCGGACGGCTGGTTCATACCGGGAGGACAGTGCTACCGGCCGTTCCAGACCGCCGTGGAAAGCGACTGGTCCCAGGCGGCCTTCCTTCTGGCCGCCGGTTCTCTCGGCGGCGAGGTCCGTCTGCCCGGACTGAAACTTGACTCTCCCCAAGGCGACCGGGCCGCGCTCTCCCTGTTCCGCCGGATGGGCGCCGAAATCACGATCTCCCAGGGAATCATCCGCTGCCGCCGCGCTCCGATCCACGGCATCGACATCGACGCCGCCCAGATTCCCGATCTGGTGCCGGTCCTGGCCGTTGCCGGGGCCCTGGCTGACGGGGAAACCCGCATCACCGGGGCCGCCCGTCTCCGGATCAAGGAGAGCGACCGCCTGAAAGCGACGGCGGACGGTCTCGCCCGCCTGGGTGCCCGGGTGAAAGAGCGGCCGGACGGGTTGGTTCTGCAGGGGGTTCCCCGTCTGAAGGGCGGCCGGGTGTCCGGATACCGCGACCACCGCATCGTCATGAGCATGGCGGTGGCCGCGCTGCGGTGCGATCAGCCGGTCGAGGTGACCGACGCCGAAAGTGTACAGAAAAGCTGGCCGGATTTCTTTGCAGATTTCCGCCGGATAGGAGGAGATGTCCATGTCGTCGACTAACGGAACCTGCCTGCGCCTCTCCATTTTTGGGGAAAGCCACGGCCCGGCCATCGGCTGCGTGCTGGACGGCCTTCCGGCCGGAGAAGCCTTTGATCTGCGGGAGATCCGCGTGCAGATGACTCGCCGCGCGCCCGGACGGGACGCGACCGCTACCCGCCGGACCGAAAGCGATTCTCCCCGTCTGCTGTCGGGATTTTTAGGCGAGGGGGACAGCCTCCGGACAACCGGTGCCCCTCTGGCTATGATGATTGAGAACGAAAACCAGCGTTCGGGGGATTACCGGGACCTCGAGATCCGACCCCGCCCCGGCCACGCGGATTATCCCGGCCACGTCCGGTATCATGGCTTCAGCGACGTGCGGGGCGGCGGGCATTTCAGCGGCCGCCTGACGGCGCCTCTGGTATTTGCGGGTGCTCTGTGCAAGCAGCTGCTCCGCCGCCGAGGAGTGTCGGTCGGCGGGCATATCGCCGCCATCGCGGGCGTGGAGGACCGGCATTTTGACCCGCTCGCCGTATCCGCAGACCAGCTCGAGGCCCTCTCGGGCGTCCCCTTTTCCCTGCTCGACCCGGCGGTGGAGCCTTTCATGCGGGGAGCGGTGGAATCCGCCCGATTGGAGGCCGACAGCGTCGGCGGCATCGTCGAAGCCGCCGCCGTGGGCCTGCCTGCGGGGATCGGCTCCCCCATGTTCGACGGGGTGGAAAACCGTCTGGCCTCCCTCCTGTTCGGCATTCCCGCCGTTAAAGGACTGGAATTCGGAGACGGCTTTGCCCTGGCCGGGATGCGGGGCAGCGAGGCGAACGACCCCTACCGCTATGCGCCGGACGGCGGCGTCATCGCCACCTCCAACCACAACGGCGGCCTGCTTGGCGGCATCACGAACGGCATGCCCCTTCTCCTCCGGGTGGTGATCAAACCCACAGCCTCTATCGGCAAGCCCCAGCAGACGGTCAACCTGGAAACCGGACGGAACGACACCCTCACCGTCCGGGGCCGGCACGATCCCTGCATCGTCCCCCGTGCCCTGCCGGTGGTGGAAGCCGCCCTGGCCTTCGGCCTGCTCGACCTGCTGCTGGAAGCCGAGGGAAACCCCACCCCCGATGCCTGAGCTTCGATAGGAAAGGAGTCCCTTTATGGATCAAAACATGGCTGCTCCGCCGGAGGCCCGCGATCTGACCGCGCTCCGGCGGGATATCGATCAAATCGACCGGGACCTGCTCGGCCTGCTCTGCCGGCGAATGGATTGTTCGCTGGAGGTCGCCGCCTACAAAACGGCCCACGGCCTGCCGGTGCTGCATGCCGGCCGGGAACAGGAAATCCTAAACAGAGTCCGCCAGGCCGCCGGTCCCTCCTATGCGGACGCGGCGGCCCTGGTCTTCTCCTCCATCATGGACGTTTCCCGCGGCCTGCAG
>CABQAA010000230.1 GCA_902461995.1 uncultured Oscillospiraceae bacterium
CTGTTCATAAGTCAGCTCCTGCTTCTGGGAAAGCAGGGTCAGACGGAAAAATTCGCTGACGTCGTAAGCGCTGTTCTTCATCTGCTGTTCGCACGCGGCTGTCTCGACATAAGAGTCTTTATAGATTTCCTTGTGCGTGAGCAGATTCACGCAAAAATAAGCGCCGAATCCCACCAAAATACTCAGCACCAGAATTAGGGCTACGGCCAGCAGTTTGGCAAACAGACTCTCCCGCAGCTTCATGGGATGGTCATCCTTTCGCATTATGACAGTTTCTCCATTTTATATCCGTGGCCCCAGATCACCTTAATATAGCGCGGCTCTTTGGGATTGATTTCGATTTTTTCACGGATATGGCGGATGTGTACCGCTACAATATTATCCGCGCCGTAGGAAGGCTCGTTCCAGACATTTTCGTAAATCTGGGAACTGGAAAAAACCAATCCCCGGTTTTCCATGAGATATTTCACAATCTTGTATTCCACCGGCGTCAAGGACACTTCCTGACCGTCCACGGTCACCCGTTTCGCTCCATCGTCCAGCTCCAGGCCGCCGTTTACAAACCGGGAGGCGTTCTCTTCGGCCGCGTGATCCGCGCTTCCGAAATTGTGAAAACGGCGCAGCTGGGAGCGCACTCTGGCAATCAGCTCCATCGGATTGAACGGCTTGGTGATATAATCGTCTGCGCCGATGTTCAATCCTAAAATTTTGTCATTGTCTTCCCCTTTGGCGGATAACATAATAATGGGAATATGGTGGGTTTCCCGAATCTTCATCGTGGCCCGCACGCCGTCGAGGCGGGGCATCATGATATCCATGAGGATCAGTTCGATCTCCGGATGCTTTTCCACCACATCAATAGCTTCCATGCCGTCGTGAGCCTGCAGAACCGTATATCCCTCGGCGGTCAGATAAATATCCACGGCCGCCGCAATTTCCCGGTCGTCGTCACAAACCAAAATTGTCTGATTCATTTCAAAAACGCCACCTTTTCCGCACTTTTCACAGTCCGTAACCAGTCTGCAGGTTTAGTGTATCATATTTTATTGTATTGTACCAGAAAAGACAGAATACCGATGACAAAAAATCTTAAGCCTCTCTTAAAAAGAGAACATCATATCAGATGCAGATAATCGGTGATATTTAAAGATTTCGGGCGATTGGATGAGATTAAAGGAGATAAACTCAAATTTGAATATCCGGATGGCAAAATTCGGCAGAACCTTGATGTTGAAGTTCGTGTGACCACGTGATATGATATATTCGAACTTGAAAAGAGGTCGCTAAATGAATTTGGGAGGCGCAGGCGATGACATTACCGGGTACCAATTTACCGGTTCCGCCGGGCGGTGAGGACAAGGGTTTTGCCTTGTTGGAACCGGTTTTTGCGGTATCGGGAGGGGGACTGACCCTATCGCAGTTGTCCGAAATGACAGGCCAAAGCGGTACGACCATCCAGAATTGGGTCAAACGCGGCTGGGTTTCCAATCCTGTGAATAAAAAGTACGGGGAGCTGCAGGTGGCCCGGATTCTGATGATCAATCTTCTGCGTCCGACCATGCAGCTCGATCAAATCGCGCGGCTGATGCGGTATATCAACGGATCTGTCGACGATCGGGCGGACGATATCATTCCCGAGCCGGAACTGTATACCCTCGTCAGTACGGCGATTCTCAAATGCCAGAAACAAGGTACCATAGACCGCGAGTCTCTCATAGCTCTCATCGGTGCGCAACTTGAGGGCTATGAGGGCCCCGTGCCGGATGCCAAAGATCGATTGGGCAAGGCTTTGACCATGATCCTGCTGAATGCCGCGGCCGCGATGCTCATGCAGGAGGCCGACAGCCTGTACCAATCGATTGCCGCGGAGAAGGATTTGCTGTCCCCATCCGCCTGATGCCGGCCCGCCCTTCCGCGCAAAGCGGATCCAAACTTTGTCGACAAATTTGGAATGGAGGCTTTTTCGATGTTTGCATGGTGGAACCAGCTGGATTTGCTCGAGCAGATTCTGTATGTCATCGCCATTCCCGCAACTCTTATTCTCATCATTCAGACGATCATGCTGCTCTTTGGTCTGGGGCATGACGGCGATGCCGATGTGGATCACGATTTTGATCATGACATCGATCACGATTTTGATCATGATATCCACGACGGCGGCGCATGCAGTGTGGATCACGACTTCGATCATGATGCTCACGACGGCACCGCCCCCGACCATGATGCCGGGCTGCGCCTGTTCTCCCTGCGGGGCATCGTCGCATTCCTGGCTGTATTCGGCTGGGTGGCCATCGCCATGCTGGATCTGAATGTCACGGTTTTCCTGGCATTTCCCATCGCTCTGGTGGCGGGATTTGCTGCCATGTCCCTGGTGGCCGTGGTCATCATGTTTTCCCTTCGGATGCAGCAAAGCGGCAATCTCGATCTGAACAACACCATCGGAAAGATCGCCGAAGTCTACGTGCCGATGGAGAAGGGGGAGAAGGGCAAAGTCACATTGGTCGTACAGGAGCGCTTTTCGGAGCTCGAGGCCGTCTGTATGGAACAGGGGCTCAAAACCGGGCAGCAGGTCCGCGTTGTGGGGATCACCCCCGCCAACGTCCTGGTGGTCGCTCCACTGGCGGAGGAAACCGCCTGAATTCGTTTCCCATGGCATAGGCCATACTATAAGTTAAAGGAGTGTTGTACATGGTTCCGATCTTCGCAGCGGCATTGCCGCCGTCCGTTCTCATCGCCGTTGTGGTGGTAGTGGTGCTGGTTTTCAGTCTCTTGCTGATGTGTCTCACCCGGTACCGCCGCTGTCCGTCCGACAAGGTCATGGTCATTTACGGTAAAGTCGGACAGAACAAAGATGGTTCGGCCCGGTCCGCCCGCTGCATCCACGGCGGCGCCGCCTTTATCTGGCCGGTTGTGCAGTCCTATGAGTACATGGATTTGACGCCGATGTCCATCAGCGTGGACCTGAAAAGCGCCCTGTCCCGTCAGAATATCCGGATCGACGTTCCGGCCCGGTTCACGGTCGGTATCTCGACCGAACCCGGCACTATGCAGAACGCCGCCGAGCGTCTGCTGGGATTAAAACTCCAGGAAGTCCAGGAGCTTGCCAAGGATATCATTTTCGGTCAGATGCGTCTGATCATCGCCACCATGGAGATCGAGGAGATCAACACCGACCGCGATAAATTCCTGGCGGCGGTCACCGCCTGCGTGGAAAGCGAACTCAAAAAAATCGGTCTTCGCCTGATCAACGTCAACGTCACCGATATCAGCGACGAATCCGGATACATCGAGGCTCTCGGTAAAGAAGCCGCGGCCAAAGCGATCAACGAAGCTCGTATCTCGGTGGCCGAACGCAATCGGGAAGGCTCCATCGGTGAGGCCAACGCCGTGCGTGACCAGCGTGTATCGGTCGCTGCGGCCAACGCCACGGCTGTGGATGGTGAAAACACCTCCAAGGCCAACATCGCGAAATCCGACGCTACCCGCCGTGAGCAGGAGGCAGAGGCCCAGAGGCGCGCCGTAACAGCCGAAAAACTGGCCGAGGCGAAAGCCAAGGAAGAGGCCTACGCGGCCGAGCAGGCGGCGGAAAAGGCCCGTGCGGCTCGTGAACTTGCCACCCAGCAGGCCGATGTTATCGTCAAGGCCCAGATCGAGAAGGAAAAGAAGGTCCTGGAGGCCGAAGCCGAGGCCGAACAGACCCGCCGTTTGGCGAAAGGCGATGCGGACGCCATTTTTGCTAAGATGGAAGCGCAGGCCCGCGGTGTTCAGGAAATCCTTTCCAAGCAAGCCGAAGGCTTCGCCGAAATCGTCAAAGCGGCCGGCGGCGATCCGAATGCCGCTGTCCAGCTGCTGCTGACCGATAAGATCGAGGAACTGACCAAGATTCAGGTCGAAGCGATCAAGAACCTGAGCATCGACAAGATCACGGTTTGGGACAGCATGAACGGTCAAAACGGCTCCTCCACCACCGCGAATTTTCTCTCCGGCATGATGAAATCGATTCCGCCCTTGAGCGAAACCTTCAAAATGGCCGGTATGAAAATCCCGGAATTTCTGGGGAAGGAAGCGGAGGCTTCGGACGCAAAACCCACGGAGTAACGTTTCGGAAACGGGCGGGGCATAGAGGGGATGCCCC
>CABQAA010000231.1 GCA_902461995.1 uncultured Oscillospiraceae bacterium
AGGATGCAGACCGAGATGTGTCCGTATTGCGGGAATGCTATGGTCGATGCGGCCGGGCAGCGGCCGCTGTGATATGAGCAGACAGACGAGAAACCGCCCACATGGTGGGAACGCCTGAAAACGAAACCGGCGTTATATATTGGAAACTGGGGGACCACCAGTCGGCGGGGTGCTGCAGCCGCATGTCTGCTGCGAAAGCTGCAATCTCATGCTGTTTTATCCCTGCAACAGCCAGCGGCCCTGATCGGTGCGCAGGCGAGGAGGATCGTTAGACAATGGAAATGGATTATGAAAACCGCATGGTTGCGGCAGAATATCTTCCCGAAGACGAGGGCGACAATCCGCTGCGGCCTCGCACCCTGACCGAATATATCGGGCAGGAAAAGGTCAAGGGGAACCTATCGGTCTTCATCGATGCGGCCAAATTGCGGGGAGAGGCGCTCGACCACGTGCTTCTTTACGGCCCGCCCGGACTCGGAAAAACCACCCTGGCGGCCATCATCGCGAATGAGCTTGGGGTCAATTTCCGAATCACGTCGGGACCGGCGCTCGAGCGGGCGGGGGATCTTGCCGCGCTGCTGACCAACCTCGATCAGGGAGACGTGCTCTTCATCGACGAGGTGCACCGCCTGCCCCGGACGGTGGAGGAAATCCTTTACCCCGCGATGGAGGACTTTTCCATCGACATCATCAACGGCAAGGGGCAGGGCGCGGCGTCCATCCATCTGCCGCTGCCCCGTTTCACCCTGATCGGAGCGACGACGAGGGCCGGGCAGCTCACGGCGCCGCTGCGGGACCGCTTCGGCGTGATCCTGCGGCTGGAGCTGTACACACCGGAAGAGCTCGGACGCATCGTCGAGCGCAGCGCCAAAATCCTCGATATCCCCTGTGACCGGGACGGCGCGCTCGAGGTCGCGTCCCGATCCCGCGGCACTCCCCGGATTGCGAACCGCTTGCTCAAGCGGGTACGGGATTTCGCTCAGGTGATGAACGACGGCGTCATCAATGAAAAAACCGCGAAACAAGCCCTAGACCGGCTGGAGGTCGATGAGCTGGGGCTGGATATGGTGGATCGCCGGATGCTTCAGGCCATGATACAGCACTACGGCGGTGGTCCGGTGGGGCTCGACACCCTGGCTGCTGTCATCGGGGAGGAATCGGTCACGATCGAAGACGTGTACGAGCCGTATCTGATGCAGATCGGGTTCATCAACCGAACCCCCCGCGGCCGGGTGGTGCTGCCGGCTGCCTATGCGCACCTGGGGCTGCCGGTTCCGGGGCAGGCGGCGCCGGAACAGCTGAACCTGCTGGAATAAAAGACCGTTTGTCATGCGTTCTTCTGGGCGGTGAGGAGGGTGATCCCATGACAAAAAGAAACTGGAAAAAGGGCGGTTGGATCGCGGCCGCGGCGTTGACAAGTCTGTTGTTACTCGGCAGCCTGCTCGGCGCTTACGCTTATCTGGGGCGGTGGCTGCTTTTGAAGCCGCCCAATCTGCCGGTTGTGACGCCGTATCACGTGGAGGAAGAGGAGAAAATCGAGTGGCAGAATTGGTACTGGTCCCCTTACGGGGAATCCTATACCATGGAGCTCGATTCCGCCGTTGAGGTGGACGGTCGGCGGTATTACGCGATTCCCAGGGACCGGCACGATATCGCGGACACCACGGGAGGGGCGCTTGCCTACACCGATTATGGCTTTACGGGGCTGGAGGCCGCCTTTTCCCGCGGTTATCTGTACCGGGTGCGTTACGATCCGAAGGGAGACTTTTTGTATCAGCCCGCCTTCCGAGATGGCACCATGTACGCCACCCGGGAGGCCGCTGAGCGGTATGCCGCCCCCGACAAAAAGCTGACCGGCATTCATGTCGGGTACGAGGCGGACGCGCTGATTACCGAGCCCGCGGACATGGAAACCCTCCAGCGGCTCGAGACGATACAGGGGAAGACCGTCCGGTATAAGCTGGAAGGCAGCGCCGCCTATTCCTATTCCCTCTCCTGCCTGTATAACGATCTTCCGCTGCTTCACAGCGTGGCGACGATCGCCCGGGTGGACGGGCAATTTATCTATGTGAAAACTCCGGGGACGGCGGTCCGGTATGAGACGCCGGTCTCCTCGCCGACAAGCTCGATGGGATCGAGGAACGATTATGAAGGTATGGTCATCGAGGATCCGGATATGGTGCAGGCACTGCTGGATATCCGGGTAAACGGCAAATCCGTCTTTTCATTAAAAGGCCGGCAGGGCACGGCGCTTTAGGATATTTCGTCTGTTGTGGGACAGACCGGAATATAGATAGACTATCCTGCGCTTTGTGGGAAAGAAGAGACCGTTTGAAAGACCCATCTTTCAAACAGCGGGTTTTGTGCTTTTCGCGGCGGCATGCCGCAGGCCAAGACATCGAGGTCTGACAGCAAGAAAGGAATGGTTGTTATTATGGGAAGACTGTTTGGAACGGATGGCGCGCGGGGCGTGGCCAATACGGAACTTTCGTGCGAAACCGCCATGGCCATCGGCCGGGCGGCGGCGATGGTGCTCGCCGAGGCGGAGCATCACAAGCCGAAGATCGTCATCGGCAAGGACACCCGCATTTCTTCCGATATGCTGGAGGCGGCGCTGGTGGCGGGGCTATGCTCGGTGGGGGCGGATGTGCTGCTGCTCGGCGTGCTGCCGACGCCGGCGGTCGCCTATCTGGTGAAGGCATACGGTGCCGACGCGGGCGTGATGATTTCCGCCTCCCATAACCCCTGCGAATACAACGGGATCAAGATTTTCAACGGCGAGGGATACAAGCTCTCCGACGCGCTCGAAGAGGAGATCGAGGCGATCGTTCTCGACGGAGTGAAAACCCCGCCCTGTCCGACCGGCGGCGATATCGGCCGGGTCTCCACCTGCAAAAACGCGGTGGACGATTACGTCCGGCATCTGCTCTCTGTCACCGACGTCGACCTGCGGGGAATGCGGCTGGCGGTGGACTGCGCGAACGGGTCTGCGAGCGCGACCGCCCGCAAGCTTTTTTCTGCCCTGGGGGCCGACTGCGTGTTCTTAAACGATCAGCCCGACGGGGTCAACATCAATGAAAACTGCGGGTCCACCCACATCGAGCAATTGGCGGATTTCGTCAAGAAACTCAAGTATTTCGCGGGGGTGGCGTTCGACGGAGATGCCGACCGCTGTCTGGCAGTGGATGAAAAGGGGAACCTCATCGACGGGGACAAGATCATCGCCGCCCTGTCCGTCCATATGAAAGAGAAAAACGAACTGCCCGGAAACGCCGCGGTGGTCACCGTCATGTCGAATCTCGGGTTCTTCCGCTTCTGCGAACAGAACGGCATCTCGCCGGTGTCGACCAAGGTCGGGGACCGCTATGTGCTCGAAGAAATGGTGAAAAGCGGCTACGCCATCGGCGGCGAACAGTCGGGACATATCATTTTCCTGCAGCACGCTACGACCGGAGACGGCCAGCTCTCCGCGGTCAAGCTGCTGTCCATGTGCCGTGAGCGGGGCGCGAAGCTCTCCCGGATCGGGGCCATGATGGAACGGTATCCGCAGGTGCTCATCAATGTCCGGGCCGACGCGGAGCAGAAGGCCCGATACGCCGCCGACACCGCGCTGGCGGAGGAGATCCGCCGGGCCGGGGAATCCCTCGGCCGGGACGGCCGGGTGCTCGTCCGGGTGTCCGGCACCGAGCCTCTCATCCGGGTAATGGTGGAAGGCAAGGATTTCGAAGAGATCAACCGCCTGGCGGTGGAGCTCGGGGAAACCATCAAGGCGGGCATCGGCGCCTGAATCGGCGCGCCGGATGCCCATGACGGGAAGGATACGACAACATGAGGGCCGCTGAACACTGGAAGGACTATGAGCTGCTGGACGCCTCGTCCGGGGAACGCCTGGAGCGGTGGGGGGATATCCTCCTCATCCGCCCCGATCCGCAGATTCTGTGGGAGACGCCCCGGACCGATCCGCGCTGGCGGAAGGCGCATGCCCGGTATCACCGCTCGGGAACGGGCGGAGGACACTGGGAGCGCCTACGCGCCCTTCCGGATGTGTGGGAGATCGGGTATGAGGTGCCGGAAGCCGGCCTTACGGGGCTGCGCTTCCGCCTCAAGCCCATGGGCTTCAA
>CABQAA010000232.1 GCA_902461995.1 uncultured Oscillospiraceae bacterium
CCCCCCTAATGTAGTTCTTCCATTTTCCTACATTAGGGGGGATTTGTCTATTGTCCGGTTTTACTGGAGCAGTTCATAAAATATGGAGAGGGGGTTTCTGTCCGTTTGCTTATTCGTCGGCCTTTGCAGCCGCTTTCTTCTGCGCCTTGATCACCTTGAGCCGGGAAAAATCCTCCCGCTCCTTTTCCTCCAGCGAATCGGTGATGTACTTGACGGTGGAGATGAGGCGGGGCAGGATGATGTTCTTCAAGGCATTGGCCCGCTTCTGGGTTTTGTTTACGGCGGTCGCCAGCCGGTAAACGCTGTTTTCGACCTCGGCCAGTTCCGCGGTGAGCTTTTTCACCTGGTCAAACCGGATATAGGCTTCGTCGATCAGGGCACTGGAATTCATGAAGCCGTAGGAGAGAACAACCGGTTCGGCGTCGAGATGAACCATGGGGATCTCCACTCCCATGACGCTGCGGGAGGATAGGGACAGGCCGTTTTCGACCGGCACGGCATCGGCGATGTCGTCGCAGATGCCGTGGGCCACGTTGGCTCGCTGCAGCGCGAGATAGGCCTGCGCATAGGTGGAGTCGATGTGGGTTTGAATGGCAGAGGCGCGATCAATGAGGGTCATCATTTCCCGCACGATGATGTTCCGCTTGCGGTCGAGAAGCTCAAACCCCACTTTGGCCAGCGCCAGGGATTTTTTGGTGTTGATCAGGTTGCCTTTGGTCGGGAAAACCTGTTCGGCCATGGCGCCGGCACCTCCTTAGCAGAAATTTAAAAACTCATATCGGACATATCGGAGTCGGCCGGTATGGTCGCGGCGGCCGTCTCGGGATGATAATACTTGTCGAGAGTCTCATTGTCCACCCGGTCAAGTTCCTCGCGGGGCAGAGTGGAGAGCAGCCGCCAGCCGAGATCCAGCGTCTGGTCGATGGAGCGGTTTTCATCGGCGCCCTGGTTGATGTACTGCTCGTCGAACATCCGGCCGAAGGCCAAAAGTTGTTTGTCGGTGGGCGAAAGCTCCTCCTCGCCGATGACCGAAGCAAGGGAGCGGGCTTCCTGCACCTTGTTGTAACAGGCGAACAGCTGGTTGGAGACCGAGGCGTGATCGGCCCGGGTAAAACCCTCGCCGATGCCGTCCTTCATCAGACGGGACAGGGAGGGAAGCACCGACACGGGGGGATAGACCCCGCTGTTGTCGAGGGCCCGGTCGAGCACGATCTGGCCCTCGGTGATGTAGCCAGTCAGGTCGGGGACCGGATGGGTGATATCGTCGTTGGGCATGGTGAGGATCGGGATCTGGGTCACCGAGCCGGTGCTGCCTTTGATCATCCCGGCCCGTTCATAGATCGACGCCAGGTCAGAATACAGGTAGCCGGGATAGCCCTTTCGTCCGGGAATTTCGCCCTTGGAGGCTGAAAATTCCCGCAGGGCTTCGGCATAGGCGGTCATATCGGTGAGGATGACGAGAATATGCATGTTGAGATCGAACGCCAGATACTCCGCCGCGGTCAGGGCGCAGCGGGGGGTGAGGATCCGTTCGATGATGGGGTCGCTGGACAAGTTTAAAAACATCGCCACCCGGCCGAGCACGCCGCTGTCCTCAAAGGAACGGCGGAAGTAGTCAGCCACATCGTTGGTCACGCCCATGGCGGCGAACACGATGGCAAAATCAGCGCCGTATTCGTCCGCAATTTTGGCCTGACGGGCGATCTGGGCGGCCAGCTCGTTATGCCGCATGCCCGAGCCCGAGAAAATCGGCAGCTTTTGGCCCCGGATCAGGGTGGCCATACAGTCGATGGACGAGATGCCGGTTTCGATGTAGTTGCGTGGATAGATCCGGGAGACTGGGTTGATGGCACTGCCGTTGATATCCCGCCGGGCGACGGGAAAAATGTCCCCCAGGCCGTCGGCCGGACGGCCCGCACCGTCGAAAATCCGGCCGAGCAGTTCAGGGGAAAGGGGCATCTCCACCGGATGGCCCTGCAGACGGGTGCGGGTGTTGGTCAGAGAGAGGCCGTTGGTGCCTTCAAACACCTGAATGACCACCCGGTCACCCTCCATCTCCACGATACGGCCGGAGCGCTCGGTGCCGTTTTCCAGACGGATGGTGACCGTCTCTTCAAAGGTCGCATCCTGAATACCGTCGAGGGTGATCAGGGACCCGTTGATCTCTTTGACGCCGATATAATTGATGATCATAGGCTTCATCCTTTCGAGTGGACATGCAGGGATATCCGGAGGAGAAGGTCCGGCGGGATGCCGGGACCGTTAAGCCGGCCGGGAGGCGCGCAGGACGGAGAGGGTTTCGTCGATATCCGCGATGCAGGCGTCGAGCAGTTCGGGGTGGTCGTTCGGCACATCGTACTTGATGCGGGCCGCTTTGTCGAACAGCCCAGTCGCCAGAATGGCCGACAGCGGAATCTGGGCGGCAACCAGAGCTCTTGCGGACTGGTACAGATGCAGAATCACCTTCATCATGCCGAGTTGCTTGCCGAGCGGCACGTAGGTGTCGTCCTTGTGATAGGCGTTCTGCTGGAGGAAGCCGACCCGGATGACCCGTGCAATTTCGATGACCAGCTTCTGATCGTCGGGCAGGACGTCGGCGCCGATCAGCTTGACGATCTCCATCAGGCTGCTTTCTTCCTGAAGCAGCTGCGCGATCTGGCCGCGGCAGGCGAGAAAATCCTCTCCGACGTTTTTCGTATACCATCCGGCGAGATCGCCGAGATATTCGCTGTAGCTCTGGGTCCAGTTGATGGCCGGATAATGGCGGGCGTACGCCAGCGATTTGTCCAGCGCCCAGAAGCAGCGGGTGAAACGCTTGGTGTTCTGGGTGACCGGTTCGGAGAAATCGCTGCCCTGCGGAGAAACGGCGCCGATAATCGTGACGCTGCCTTCGGATCCGGAGAGGGCGCGGACCATACCGGCCCGTTCATAAAATTCCGAGAGACGGGAGGGCAGATAGGCCGGGAATCCCTCTTCGGCGGGCATTTCTTCCAGGCGGCCGGAGATTTCGCGGAGCGCCTCGGCCCAGCGGGATGTGGAGTCGGCCATGATGGCCACATGATAGCCCATATCGCGATAATATTCTGCGAGGGTGATGCCGGTATAAATCGACGCCTCCCGGGCGGCGACCGGCATGTTGGAGGTGTTGGCGATGAGGGTGGTGCGGTCGGTCATGGGACGGCCGGATTTCGGATCAATCAGGCCGGAGAATTCCTCGAGTACCTGAGACATTTCGTTGCCCCGCTCCCCGCAGCCGACGTAAACGATGATGTCGGCGTCACACCATTTTGCGAGCTGGTGCTGCGTCATGGTCTTGCCGGTGCCGAACCCGCCCGGAATGGCGGCGGTGCCGCCTTTGGCCACCGGGAAGAGGGTGTCGATCACCCGCTGACCCGTGATGAGGGGTCGGTCGGCATAGAGACGGCCGCCGATCGGGCGGGGAATTCGGATGGGCCACTTCTGACAGAGGGACAGCTCATGAAGGGTACCTTTATCGTCTTTTAAAACGGCGACGGTGTCCCGGATTCGGTAGGGACCGTCGGGCTTCACCTCAATGATTTCCCCCGAAAGATGGGGCGGAACCATGCATTTGTGGGTGATGATGGGTGTTTCGGGACAGGCGGCGTAGATCGAGCCGCCCGTAAGACGGTCCCCCGGCTTCACCGTTATCGTGACGTTCCAGGTTTTTTCCTCATCAAGGGCAGACACCGATACGCCCCGGCTGATGAAATCGCCGGACTGCGCGGCAATCGCCCCGAGGGGCCGCTCGATGCCGTCAAAAATATTGGACAGGATCCCGGGACCCAGGGTGGCACACAGCGGGCCGTTTGTCGACTGCACGGGTTCTCCCGTATGCAGGCCGGTGGTGTTTTCATAGACCTGAATGGTGGTCTGCCGGTCGTTGATGCCGATGACCTCGCCCACCAGCCGGTCTTCGCCCACCAGCACCATGTCCATCATCGAGAGACCGGAGGCCCCGAGCAGGGTGACGACTGGGCCGTTGATGCCGTGTATGGTGTTGCTCATGCAGGATCACGCCTTTCTATAAAGGAAGAAAACCATAATGGGGGGATGAAAAACTCCGGAAGGAGTTTTTGAGGCGGGGGGCTGTGCCCTCC
>CABQAA010000233.1 GCA_902461995.1 uncultured Oscillospiraceae bacterium
ATACCTATGGAGCACCGTATCAAGCATCCCGCAGCAGTTCGGCCAGGACCGCATTCGAAACCAGGAAGCCCTCCCGGGTCAGCCGCAGGCCGTTTTCATCGCAGACGATCAGCCGGTCCGGCATAGCCGCCGCGCGTTCCCTCCAGGCATTTGGAACCGGACGCCCGAAACGGTCTTCAAAGGCTTTGCGGTCCAGCCCCTCCGTCAGCCGCAGGCGGAGCAGGAGATACTCTTCCGGAGAATCGTCCCGGATGGTCCCCGCGTCCTCGAACTCCGGATTCTGTCCCTCCAGAAAAGCCGCGAGGTCCCGCGGGTAGGCGAACCGCCGCCCCCCGATGCAGGAATGGGCCGCCGGTCCGACACCGAGATAGGGCCGGGCGTCCCAATATTTGAGGTTATGGCGGCTTTCCCGGCCGGGTCTGGCGAAATTCGAGATTTCGTACTGCCGGTATCCCCTCTCCTCGAGCGCCGCGCAGGCCGTGAGATACAGGGCGGCCGTTTCGTCCTCGTCGGGCAGGTGCAGGGAGTCCCGCCGCTGACCGAAGGGGGTGCCTTCCTCGATTTTCAGCAGGTAGGCCGACACGTGGGCGGCGCCGAGCGCCGCGCAGCGTTCCACCGAGCGCCGGAGCGAAGCCTCGTCCTGTCCCTCGATGCCCAGCATCAGATCGAGGGAGATGTTGTCAATCCCCGCTTTTCGGGCGGCCTCCACGGTATGGAGCACGGCCTCCGGGCCGTGACGCCGGCCCAGATGCCGCAGCTCTTCCTCCGAGGCGGACTGCATACCGAGAGAGAGCCGGTTGCCCCCGGCCGCGGCAAAGTCCTGCAGCGTATCCCGCAGCGGCGAGGCACCGCCGGGTTCCGCGTCGGCCGGATTGGCCTCCAGGGTGATCTCCGCCCCGTCGAGCGAAAACAGGCGCGCGGCCGTTTCGATCAGCCGCGCCAGACGAGCCCCGCCGAGCAGGGAGGGCGTCCCGCCCCCGAAATACAGAGTATCGGCCGCGGTACAAAGCCGGTCCGCCCAATGGGCGAGCGCCCGCTCCACCGCCGCCGTATAGCGATCGAGGCGGTCATCGTCCGCTTGCAGCGGCAGGGAATAAAAGTCGCAATAGGGGCATTTCGACACGCAGAACGGCACGTGAATGTACAGTCCGACCGGCAAGGCGGCCCCTCCTTTCCAAAAACCACAGCCGCCGGGGGGGCAAACCCCGCGGCGGCTGGTGTTGCGGCGCGCTTATTCCTCAAAAAAGGCCTTGTGGACGGCGGCAACCGCGCGGTCGGCGTCCTCTTCCCCGATCAGGACCGAGACCTTGATCTCGCTCGTCGAGATCATCTGGATGTTGACGTTGGCGGCGGCGAGGGCCTCGAACATCAGGGCGGCGGTCCCCTCATGGGTCTCCATGCCCGCGCCGACGACCGAGATTTTGGCGACACCGGTATCATAGGTCAGGCTCTTGGCCCCTACCATATCGCAGTATTCCTGCAGGGCGGCGACGGCGTCGTCCCCCTTATCCGCCGGGACGGTGAAGGTGATATCCTTGGTGCCGTCCCGCCCGATCGACTGCAGGATGATATCGACATTGACGTGCGCCTTGGCGACCCGGGAGAAAATTTTAAACGCGATGCCGGGTTCATCCGGCACCCCGACGATCATTACCCGCGCCACATTGGTATCCTTGGCAACGCCCTTAATCAGCATTTCTTCCATTTTCGCGACCTCCTTGACTTTGGTGCCCGGAACCGGGTTCAGGCTGGAGAGCACTTCCAGCTCCACGTTGTATTTTTTCGCCATTTCCACCGACCGGTTGTTGAGAACCTGTGCGCCGAGGGTGGCGAGCTCGAGCATCTCGTCGTAGGTGATTTCCTTGAGCTTACGGGCGCCGGGCACCTTACGGGGATCGGCGGTGTACACGCCTTCGACGTCGGTGTAAATCTGACAGAGGTTGGCGTGCATGGAAGCCGCGATGGCCACCGCGCTCGTATCCGAGCCGCCCCGGCCGAGAGTTGTGACGTCGTCAAACTTGTTGAGGCCCTGGAATCCGGCCACCACCACGATTTTCCGCTTATCGAGCGCGGCGCGGATGCGTTCCGGATCCACCCGCTTGATGCGGGCCGAGGCATAGGTGGAATTGGTGCGGAATCCGGCCTGCCAGCCGAGCAGGGATATCACCGGGCATCCGATGCTTTCGATCGCCATGGCGAGAAGGGAAATCGAGATCTGTTCCCCCGCTGACAGCAGCATATCCATTTCCCGCTTGCTCGCGCGCGGATTGATCTCTTTCGCCTTCTCGATCAGGTCGTCGGTGGTATCCCCCTGAGCAGACACCACCACCACCACGTCGTTGCCCGCCTTGTATGTATCGGTCACGATTTTCGCCACGTTCCTCACCCGCGCGGCGTCGGCGACCGAGCTGCCGCCGAATTTCTGCACTACCAGCATACCCTTTTCCTCCGGTTCATTGATTTGAATGGATCGTTCCGTCGAACGCCACCTCGGCGCCCTTGTCCGCGCAGTCGAACACCTGCACCGTCCACCCCGACAGACCCGCGCGTTTCAGCTTTTCCTCGGCGAGCCGCGGGAACGCGGTGTTGTCCCGGTCCAAAATGGCCAGAATCGACGGTCCCGCCCCGCTGATGGCCACAGCATAGGCGCCAAGCTCATACGCGGTGTAGAAGACTGGCTCCGCACCCGGAATCATCGGAAAGCGGTAGGGCTGATGCAGCCGGTCCTGAACCGCCACCCGCAGGTTCTGCAGGCTCCCCGAAAACAGGGAGGCCGTCATCAGCGCGGCACGGGAAAGATTGTAAACCGCATCCTGTCTCGTCACTTCCGACGGCAGCGCCGCCCGGGCCACTTCGGTTTTGAGCTCAAAATCCGGGATGAAAACCGCGAACCGGATCGACGGGGCTACCGGCACGCTGACGGTGTGGACCCGGCCGCCGTCCATCACGGCCGTGACCAGCCCCCCGAACAGGGCGGGCGCCACATTGTCGGGGTGGCCTTCCAGCTCGGCAGCGAGATCCGCCACATCCTCGGGGCCGAGAGGACTGCCGAGCAGGGTGTTCGCCCCCAGCAGCCCCGCCACCAGACAGGCCGAGGAACTGCCGAGGCCCCTGGCCATCGGGATATTGCTTTCCTGCCGGATATGCAGGCCGCGGAAGGGCCGGCCGCACCGTCCGTAGAGTACCCGGGCCGTGTGATAGACCAGATTGGATTCATCCGTCGGGATGGGGACGCTGTCGGCCGATTCGATGAGGCAGCCGTCCGCTTCTTCCATCCAGACCCGGTTGTACAGGGTCAGAGCCAGGCCGAGAGCGTCGAATCCGGCTCCCAGATTGGCACTCGAGGCCGGCACCGTGATTTTCAGCATGATCGATCCGCCTTTCCGCGGGTTTTATCGGTCGTAAGATTTATAGATCCGCCACCCGGATGCGGCTGCGCACCGTGACGCCCTGCATCCCCTCGAGGGCGGCATCGAGATCCTTTTCCTTCATGCGGGGCGCAATAAAGGCTACCTCGTCCTCCGGCGCCTGGGGATAGGTGATATACGAAAGCGAGCCGAACGCCGCGTGCACCTGATTGCGCACGGCCTGAGGGGAATCGGAGGCTAGACGCAGGAAGAACGCGGATTCTTCCTCGCGGTAATCCACCACATAATCGGCGGTGCCCCGCTCCCAGAACAGATACTTGCGGGCGCCGATGTGTTTGACCTCGTCGATAACGTCGGCAACCACGGCGGAGGCGGTGGGCAGCTTGCCCGCGCCCTGGCCATAGAAGACCACGTCCCCGATCGCATCGCCCCGCACCATGATCCCGTTGAACACGCCGCTGACATCCGACAGCAGACTGCTCCGGGGCAGCAGCATGGGGGACACGACGGCATAGAGCCTGCCGTCCGGCTGTTTGACCGCCCGACCGATTAGTTTGATCGCTCCGCCCCAGGCCGCTGCGTACTGCACATCCTCGGCGGACACGCGGGAAATGCCCTCGGTATGGACCTGATCGGGATAGACGTGCCGGCCGAACGCCAGGGAGGCAAGGATACAGATTTTGCGGCAGGCATCGTGGCCGTCGATATCCGCGGAGGGATCCCGCTCGGCATAACCGAG
>CABQAA010000234.1 GCA_902461995.1 uncultured Oscillospiraceae bacterium
AGCAGAGAATCCTGAATGCCAAAGCCGATGAGCAGCAGCGCGGTGCAGCCCGCCACGCCCAGCACGGTCATGAAGAACCGCTTTTTATACCGGATGAGGTTGCGCGCGGTGACTTTATGGGTGAAGGTGAGATGCTTCCAGATGAAGGAAACCCGCTCGAGGAAAACCCGCTTGCCGGCCTTAGGGGCCTTCGGCAGCATCAGACGGGCGGGATTCTCGTGCAGTGTACTGGCGCAGGCGTACCAGGTGGCAAGCATGGTGCACAGAACGGCCGTGGCCGAAGACAGAACGGCGTACGGCAGATGGAAAGCGCCGACCAGGGGCGGCAGATTATAGAGAATCCCATAAGCGCCCCAAATGACGGTGGGAAAGACCATGAACCCGACAAGCAGGCCGAAAGCACAGCCGCAGACTGTCGCCACACCGGCGTAGATCAAATATTTGGCCATAATCGCACCGCGGCTGTAGCCGAGCGCCTTGAGAGTGCCGATCTGGGTACGTTCTTCCTCAACCATACGGGTCATGGTGGTCAGGGCAACCAGTGCGGCGACAAGGAAAAAGAAGATGGGAAAAACCTGCGCGATGGCAGCGACTTTTTCCGCATTGCCTTCAAAGCTGACATAACCGGCGTTGGAACCGCGGTCCAGAACATACCATTCCGCGCTGTCCAGCTCGTCGATCTGCCGCTGGGCATCATCGAGCTGGGCTTTCGCGTCCGCCAGCTTCTCGTCCGCCTCCAGGCGGCCTTTTTCATATTCTGCCTCGCCGTCGGCGAGCTGCGCTTTCGCATCCGCGAGATCGGTTTCCCCCGCCGCGAGCTGTTTGCGCCCGTCGGCGAGCTGCGCTTCGTTGGCTTCGATCTCGTTTTTGGCCGCGGTCAGTTCCGCTTCGGCGGAATCCAAGTCGGCTTTCGCGCCGTTCAGTTCGGCCTTGGCGGCGGCAAAGCCAGCCTCGGCTTCCTGTTTGCCGGCGGCAAGAGCCTGCTCGCCTGCCAGAAGCTCCCGTTCCTTCTCATCGGCGAGAGACACACCGGCCTCATATTCCTGCAAGCCCTTTTGGTATTTCTCTTCCTGCGGAGCCAGCTGGGCGAGCTGCGCATCCGCCTGCTCTTTCGTAATCAGCCCCTGCTCGAGGGCCTGCTCGATCTGCGCCTTGGCGGCGTCGAGGCGTGCACGGGCACTGTCCAGCTCCCGTTTCGATTCCGCAAGTGTCACACGGACGGCGGCGAGTTCCCGCTTGCCGTCCGCAATCTGACGTTCCTTTTCTTGGATTCCGGCCAGAACCTGCTCCCGCTGTTCCTGCAGTTCTTTTACACCGTCCTGCCAGGTTTTCAGGCCGGCGTGATACTCCGCAAGGCCCTGCTCATAGGCTTTTTTGCCTTCCTCGAGCTGTTTTTCGCCATCCATAAGAGTCTGGCGGTTTCGCTCGATCTCCTTTTCGCCGTCCGTGATCTGCTGGCGCGCGTCGTCCAGCTCGGCTCTGGCGTCGTCCAGTTCGGCTTCCGCCTTGGCCTTTTCTTTCTCATAGGAGGCCTTGGCATCATCCAGTTCTTTCTGAGCGTCGCCGCGGATCTCTTCAAACCGGAGCGCAGCCCGGTCTTTGCCGAGATCTTCGAGCGTATCCAGGACCGGACCGGTGACATCGGCATACCCGTCGGAGAAGGTATTTTCGCCCTGGGCTCCATTTACCAGCACATAGAGGCCGGTATAGACCTCGAAGGAGAAGGAGGCATCCCCAGTGTAGAAAATCATGGCGACGGTGCCGTTGCCCACCGTGCTCGTCTCTTTCTCAATGGAGAAATAATACGCGCTTTTCACCTTGCCGACCACGGTGAACGCGGATACCGCGAGAGAATCCGACAGATCCGCGTTATCCGGCGACAGCGTAAGCGTGTCCCCAATGTCGACTCCGTGGTCGGGCAGGGTGGTCACGTCGAGCACGCATTCCCCCGCGTTTTTCGGCATCCGCCCTTCGAGAAGCTCCACCCGGTTCTGATACTCGGGCGAGTCGCTTTCGAGCAGCGAAAGAGGCAGGGAATGGATACGGGTCACCAGGTCGTCTCCCTGCGGCGCCCGGACCAGTGCGTCGGCCGAATAGACCGGCATGACACCGCCGACGCCGTCCGTGTTCCGGACCGCCTCGACGTCGTCTTCCGTCAGGCCCAGGGTGGAGGCCACCCGGATATCGAACAGGCGGGCCTCATCGTAATACCGGTCGACCGACGCCTGCATGGCCGGCGTCGTCGCGAGCAGCCCCGCCAGGAACCCCACCCCGAGTGCTACGATGCCGAATATGGCGAGAAACCGGGAGAGAGTGTGCGTCACTTCCCGGACAATGACTTTTCGATAAGATTTTTTCACGGATGTTCTCCCGTCCTTCCCTGCGGCGTTATGGCGTTACCATTCGATGTCTTCCACCGGCGTGGGATGGGGATTGACCTGCGAGGACAGCACGGTGCCGGAATGGATCCGGATCACCCGGTCGGCCATGGAAGTCAGGGCCTGGTTGTGAGTGATGACAATGACGGTCCGCCCCGTCTGGCGGCAGGTATCCTGGAGCAGTTTCAACACGCTCTTGCCCGTCTTGTAATCCAGGGCGCCCGTAGGCTCATCACACAAAAGGATTTTTGGATTTTTTGCGATGGCACGGGCGATGGAGACTCGCTGCTGTTCGCCGCCCGAGAGCTGTGCGGGAAAATTTCCCATCCGGTCTTCGAGGCCGACCTCCCGCAGCGTCTCTCTGGCATCGAGAGGTTCGCGGCAGATTTCGGCGGCAAGCTCGACGTTCTCGAGCGCGGTAAGGTTCTGGACAAGATTATAAAACTGAAAGACAAAGCCCACGTCGTACCGCCGGTACTCGGTCAGCTGCCGGCGGTTATAGCGGCTGATTTCCTTTCCGTCTAGGCGGATAATCCCCTCATCGCAGGTATCCATCCCGCCCAGCATGTTGAGAACGGTGGTTTTGCCGGCGCCGCTCGGCCCGACGATGATGGTGAATTCTCCCTTGGCAATCTGAAACGACACCTTATTCGCGGCGGCGATTCGCTGATTCCCCATCTGATAAAACTTGCAGACGTTCTCGAATTCCACAAAATTTTCCATAGTCGCAGATCCTTTCTGTCCTTCCGGACTGGCGGCGCGTCAACCACAGCGTGCCCTGCTCCGGAAATCCCATCAGCAACCGCCGATGAGCAGCGCTTTCCTGATGGACTGTTTATGAGGGGATTGAGGCCGTTATGTGTAGAAGTCCACTCGATTTCAGTCGGTTTTCCGTGTCGTGCGCAGCGCCTCCGCATTCAGCACACCGACGGAATACGGTTTTTATTCCTGACCGATCAAATGGCCGTTTTCACCTCATGCCACACTTGCATGCTTCTCTCCGAAAAGGCGATGCCGTCGTCCGTTTCCCGTTTCATTCGAAACGCATACAAGCCCCAGTCCCGCACCGCATTTGAAAAAGCGGTGCGGGCAGCGCACTTTCTTATATTGTTCCGTTATATTTTACCAAAGTACGGGCGCCGAGTTGTGAATGGAAAGCAAATTTTTAATATCCGGCGACGATCTGTCCCTTTCGATAATTACGGGGGTGTCGGTTCCGTTTGACAATTGTCCGGCAGCGTGCTATACTACATTTTGTTCGCATAGTTTGATAATCAAAGTAAATGGTTAAAAGGAGGCTTACTATGTCTGTGATTCTGATCACCGACAGTGCCAGTGATATCGATTGGGCGGAACGCGGACGCCTGCAGGTGGAAAGCATCGGTATTCGGGTGTTTTTTGGCGAGGAGGCTTACCTGGAAGGGGAAAACATGACGGTTGCGCAGTTCTACGGCATGCTTTCCGAAACGAGCGAGCTGCCTAAAACCGCGCAGATCACCCCGCTGGAATTTGAGGAACGAATCCGTCCGCATATCGAGGCGGGCGACGATGTGGTGGTGCTGCCCCTTTCCAAGGAACTCAGCGGCACATACGGCAACGCCGTCGCCGCCGCCGCGCAGTTCCCGGCAGGACGGGTGTGCGTCGTGGACACCCGGCAGGTGACCTTCGGTCTCGCGCTGATGGTGCAGGAGGCTGCGGCGATGCGGGATGCAGGCG
>CABQAA010000235.1 GCA_902461995.1 uncultured Oscillospiraceae bacterium
ACTGCGGCGGCTTCAATCTGCAGTGGGCCTGGGCGTCCGCCCACGCGGCAGCGTCCGCGATGCTGGCGGCCCGGCGGAAACAGGGGAGGAAACGCGGATGATACGAATAAACGGCCTGACCCTTCCTTTATCCTATACAGAAGAGTCCCTGCGGCAGCGGGCGGCGGCCGAACTGCAAGTTCCTGTAACCGCCATTGCCGGCCTGCGGCTGCATCGCCGATCGGTGGACGCGCGCCATAAAGACCGGGTGGTGTTTCAGGTTTCCGTGGATGTGGAACTGAAACACGGAGAGGCGACCGCCGCGCGTTCCCCTCATGCGACTATGTTAGAGGATGATAAGAGCGTTTTGTATCCGGTGCGTCCTCCGCTGGAGGGAAACACACCTCCGCCTGTCGTGGTCGGGAGCGGGCCGGCGGGTCTGTTTGCCGCTCTGGCCCTGGCCCGGGCGGGTCGGATGCCCCTCCTGCTCGAGCGGGGGCGGGACGTGGATCACCGGCGGGAGGACGTGGAACGGTTTCGACGGACCGGAGTGCTGGATACGGCCTCCAACGTGCAGTTCGGTGAAGGCGGCGCCGGAACTTTTTCAGACGGCAAGCTGAACACCGGGATCAAGGATCCCCGCTGCCGTTTCGTTCTCGAGACTTTCGCCGCCTGCGGCGCTCCGGAGGAAATCCTGTGGCAGGCAAAGCCCCACGTGGGAACCGACCGGCTGATCGATACCGTCCGGGGGCTGCGGGAGGAGATCCGCAGGCTCGGGGGACGGGTGCTGTTCGAGCACTGCGTCACGGATATCGCGGTGGAAAACGGACGGCTGACGGGCCTTCTGGCGGACACGCCGGACGGCTCGGTTCAGATTTCCTGCCGCCAGGCGGTGTTCGCCATCGGCCACAGCGCCCGAGATACGGTGGAGATGCTCTACAAAAGAGGGGTCCGGATGGAGCGGAAGCCCTTCGCCGTCGGGGTGCGAATCGAGCATCCCCGTCAGATGATCGATCGCAGCCAGTACGGCCGTTTTGCGGACCATCCGGCCCTCGGCGCCGCGGATTATAAGCTATCCTGCCGCCCGGAGGGCGGGAGGGGCGTCTATACCTTCTGTATGTGCCCGGGCGGGGAAGTGATCGCCGCGGCCTCGGAGGAAGGGGGCATGGCGGTCAACGGGATGAGCGTGTTCGCCCGGGATGCCCGGAATTCCAACAGCGCCCTGCTCGTGGGGGTGGACCCTGCGGACATGCCGGGGGAGGGGCCTCTCGCGGGCATCGCGCTGCAGCGCCGGATGGAGCAGGCCGCCTATCGGCTGGGAGGCGGGGGATATCGCGCGCCCGTCCAGCTCGTGGGAGATTTTCAGCAGGGGGTGGCCTCCAGAACCTTGGGAGAGGTGAAGCCCTCCTACCGCCCCGGTGTCGTCCTGGGCGATTTGAAAGAGTGTCTGCCGGATTTCGTCACCGCCTCTCTCCGGGCGGCGCTGCCGCTGTTCGGCCGCCAGCTCCGGGGCTTCGACCGCCCCGACGCCGTGCTGACCGGGGTGGAATCCCGCAGCTCCTCGCCGGTGCGTCTTCCACGCGGTGAGCAGGGCGAATCCTCCATAGCGGGGCTCTATCCCTGCGGGGAGGGGGCAGGCTATGCCGGAGGGATCCTGTCCGCGGCCGTGGACGGCCTGCGCTGTGCGGATTGGCTGCTGGAAGCTATTATCCGGTAAAATTTAAAAAACTTTCATAAATTGTTTGCGGGATTCCGCCTTTTCCGGTGGTATACTGTTTGGCAACAGCCGGAAGAGGGGGGGACGGGAATTGGATATCGACTACGGTCTGGTGCTCGCGGGCGGCGGCGCCAAGGGGATTTACCAGATTGGCGCCTGGCGGGCGATCCGGGAACTGGACATCCCGATATCCTGTGTCGTCGGCACCTCGGTGGGCGCCATGAACGGCGCCATGGTCGCCTGCGGACAGTACGAGGGCGCGGTCGCGCTCTGGGAGAACATGAGCATCGAAAAGGGCTTTGCCCTGCCCGAGCCTCTGCGGGTGCCCGACCGGCTCTTCAGCATCAAAAATGCGGATATCCTGCTCAAGGAGCTCTGGCGGAACGGCGGGCTCGACATCTCGCCGATCCGGCGGGAGCTGGAAGCCCTTGTGGACGAACAGGCCCTGCGGGATTCCCCGGTCGAATTCGGGTTGGTGACGTTTGAGGTCAGCCGCCGTCAGCCCCGCCACCTTTTCCGGGATCAAATCCCGAAGGGGAAGCTGATGGATTATATCATGGCGAGTTCCGCCTATCCGGGCCTCAAACGGCCCGAGATTTATGGGCATACGTATTTGGACGGCGGCGTGGTCGACAATGTGCCGGTCAAGATGATGATGCGCCGCCATCCCGACAACATCATCGTGGTGAACATCGGGGATGTGGGGCTGCCCAAGGATATCGATCCCAAGCGGAACATCGTCTACGTCAAACCCCTGGATTCGCTGGGCACGGCCTTTGAATTCCAGCCCGAAACCGCCAGAACCAAGATGGACATGGGCTGGTACGACACCATGAAGGCCTTCGGCAAGTTTTCGGGGGAGTGGATGTATTTCCCGAACGAGGAATACCAGCGGCTGCGGGACGAGCTGGGGGAAAACGTGGTCAAGGGCCTTGAACACGCGGCCAGGCTGTACGGCATGGACAAGCTGCGGGTCTGCATGGCTGAGGATTTCGTACGGGAACTCATGGAATGCGACCGGGTGTCCGCGGACAAATTCGCGGTGTTCCGTTCCCATCTGGATCTGCCTTCCATGCTGAAAACCTTTTATAAAGGGGAACTCAAGGACGTCGATATCACGAGCGATGTGCTGCTGCAGCTGACGCAGAACCTGCTCGACGATCAGAAGGAACGTCCGAAGCTTCTGGCGATTGCCCGCCGGACGATCCCCGATGTGCTCCGGGCGGCGGAGGCCATGCGGCATCTGCACGGCTATGTCACAGGGGAATGGTAACAAAAATATACTGTATATGAACCCGTCCGCCGGCCAGGCAAGGCTTTGCGGACGGGTTCTTTATGCGAGGCTACAAGCCGGAGAAAATCGGAGAAAAACAAAGGATTTTCGAGCAATTTGACCAATATACGGGACTGGAAAGGAATAAAGTCCGGTTTTTTCAAGAAAATACGAAAATATATTGACTTTTTCTCATAAACTCACTATATTGTTAGATGTTGTCTGTAAAGGAGGATGTTTTCTTTCGGCAGCGTGCCTTTCTGCCTTTTTCGGGCGGATGCATCTTAGGCAAAACAAAGCGATATCAGGCTTCGCCGCAGTCGCCTTTCGATAAGGGAGGACGATTGTGAAAAACCCTTTGCGGAGGGCGCGGCTCAAAGTATCGCGGTTTCACGTCCGACCGGCGCCCTTCGGGGGGTCAACGGGAAACTTTCGTACGGTCAAAAACCTGACCGTATACACCGCAAAGGGGGATGCAATATGGATTCTATTATTGAACTGAGAGACATTACCGTGTCATTCGACGGGGAAACGGTGCTCGATCATCTCGATCTGAACATCGGAAACGGAGAATTCGTGACCTTGCTTGGGCCGTCCGGCTGCGGCAAGACCACGACGCTGAGGATCATCGGCGGCTTCGTGGACCCTGACCACGGCGATGTCTTTTTTGACGGCCGCCGGATCAACGATCTGCCCGCGTACAAGCGCCGGGTGAATACGATCTTTCAGCGGTACGCCCTGTTTCCGCATCTGAACGTGTACGAGAATGTCGCGTTCGGTATGCGGGTGCAGCGCAAGAAAAACGCGGAAATTCGGGAGACGGTGGAGCGGATGCTCCGCCTCGTCAACCTGGCCGGGTTCGAGAAGCGGCGGGTGGATACCCTCTCGGGCGGCCAGCAGCAGCGGGTCGCGATCGCCCGCGCCCTGGCGAACAATCCGAGTGTCCTGCTGCTCGACGAACCTCTCGCGGCCCTGGATCTCAAGCTCCGCAAGGACATGCAGGTGGAGCTGAAAAATATACAGAAAAGCCTTGGCATCACCTTCGTCTATGTCACCCACGACCAGGAAGAGGCGCTCTCGATGTCGGAT
>CABQAA010000236.1 GCA_902461995.1 uncultured Oscillospiraceae bacterium
GCTTTATTCAGTATAACTATGCCAGCGATATCCAGGTGCAGGATATCGCCCGGTATGCGGGCGTCAGCCGCAGCCAGCTGTACCGGGCATTTCTGGCGCATTTCGACATATCTCCGCATACCTTTTTGCAGCGCTATCGGGTCAACGAAGCCTGCGGGCTTCTCCATCGAAGGGAGTACACCGTCACGGAGGTGGCGAATTCCGTCGGTTTCTCCGATCCTCTATATTTTTCCCGAGCTTTCAAAAAAATAAAAGGGGTTTCGCCGTCAACGTATCAAAAAGAAATCGAAAACGAGGGTGTTGGAACATTTGACTGAAAGATACAGGCAAAATTCGTTGGTCCTGTAAGGATTGTATATGAAGCGATAATGTTATATAATCTTAACAAATACTGATGAGGGGGATGAGGCCGTGAAACGGAAGGGTATGGTCTTCGGAATCAAGATCGTCCTATTGGCCGTTGTCAATTTTGCCAGCATCGGCCTGCTGTTCTTTCCCCGCTCGGAGCTCGCGGAAGGGCTGTTCCCCTGGATGGTTGCCAATGTTCTGCTGGTCCTGTTTCTGCTTGATTTGCTGGTGCTGGCGCTGCCGCTCATCTGTGCCTATCTGCGGGTGCATTCGGCCGCGCCTCCCGTACTCATAGCGGTGCTGTACTTTGTCTTTACGCTTTCGTTTACGTATTTGACCCGCGTCTGGATCGACCCGTACTGGTACGGCGTCAATTCTCTGCTGGCGCTGTGCACCTATCTTCTCTGTATGGCGTCGCTGCGGCTGGCATCGGGAGGACGGCGAAAAAAGCAGGGGCCGCAGGTGCGCATGGAAGATATGCAGCTGCTGATGCTGCAGCTGCAGACCTGCCTGCATCAGCTGCAGCCCGCATTGGATCACCACGAATTTGACAGTTTCAGCAAAGCCCTGAATAATTTGCGGGAACGGCTGGAATTCAGCGCACCCTTTGGCCGAAGCGATCAGCCGGTCGTTCAGGATATGGAGATGCAGGTCTTTGTCCGCGCCGAAAAGCTTCTGGCCCGGATGCAGGCGCTCGCTCTCGGGCAGGGACGGGCAGGGGATGTCCGCAGCCTGGTGAGCGAAACCATGTCGATTATGGAACTGCTCAAAAGCCGGGAAAAATTGCAGATTATCTGACGGCTTTCAGCCGATCAGCAGATACCCCAGTGCGGGCACCGAATCCGCCAGGGCGGCGGCACCCGCATCCTGCAGTTCTTGTGCCGATCCGTATCCGTAGGTCACGCCGAGACAGTCCATCCCCACACACCTGGCCCCCAGAACGTCATATTGCCGGTCGCCGATCATGAGGGACTCTGCCGGTTTTGCTCCTGTTTTTTCCAGGGCATACCGCAGTACGTCCTCTTTTTTTACCCGCTTTCCTTCCAAATCGCTGCCGACGACGGAACAAAAGGCGTCACGCAGCCCGAAATGTGCCAAGATCCGTTCGGCAAAAACGGCGGGTTTGGATGTGGCGAGGATATGCCGTTTCCCGGATGCTGCAAGGGTGCGCAGTAGCTCCGGAATGCCGGGATATACCTTGTTTTCATACAGTCCGGTCTCGGAAAAATACTCCCGATATCGGCTGATCGCCAATTCCGCGTCGGCTTCCGAAAAGCCGTAAAACCGAATAAACGAGTCCTTGAGCGGCGGCCCGATAAACGGACAGAGTACCGTCCGGTCCGGCACCTCGATGCCGAAAAGGCGCAGAGCGTAGGCGACGGATTTGGTGATCCCTTCATATGGATCGGTCAGAGTTCCGTCCAAATCCCAGAATAGTGTGTCGGCGTGCAGCATGAAAGCCCCTCCTCGGATGACATGTCCCCATCAGTATACCAGTTCGGCAGAGAAAAATCCAGCCGGCCCCCTGTCCGTTGAAGGGACCCAGCTTCCTGTCGTCCCGCTGCCGGATCGCGATGGATGCCGTTTAGACTTCCTTTTCGAACGCCACCTGCCGCCGGACCTTTCCCATCACGGAGTCGAACTGCTCGGGCGTCAGGGACTGCGCGCCGTCGCACAGCGCATTTTTGGGGTCGTTGTGCACCTCGATCATCAGCCCGTCCGCCCCGGCCGCGACCGCCGCCTTGGAAAGAGGTTCGACCAGCCACGGAATTCCCGTGGCGTGGCTCGGGTCCACGATCACGGGCAGGTGGGATTGATGCTTCAGCAGGGGAACGGCGGAAATGTCGAGTGTGTTGCGGGTCATGGTCTCAAAGGTGCGGATTCCGCGCTCACAGAGAATAACCCGACTGTTGCCGCCGGCCATGATGTATTCCGCGCTCATGAGAAATTCCTCAAGGGTGTTCGCCAGTCCACGCTTGAGCAGGATGGGCTTTCCGCAGTGGCCGAGCTCTTTGAGCATCTCGAAATTCTGCATATTCCGGGCCCCGACCTGGATGATGTCCACTTCTGCGAACAAGTCGAAATGGGTCAGGCTCATCAGTTCGGTCACGATGGGCAGGCCTGTTTCTTTTTTTGCGAGCAGCAGAAGCTCAATGCCCCGGTCGTGCAGGCCCTGGAAGGCGTAGGGGGAGGTGCGCGGTTTGAAGGCCCCGCCCCGTAGCAGCGCCGCACCGCTTTTCTTGACGGCTTCCGCAACCTCGATGATCTGTTCTTCGCTCTCGACCGAACAGGGACCCGCCGCAACCGCGAAATGCCCGCCGCCGATTTTTATGGATTCCCCGGAGGGAGCCGGTACCTCGACAACGCTATCCTCCGGATGAAATTTTCGGTTGGCGGCCTTGTAGGGCTCCGACACCCGTTTGACGTCCTGCACGGCGTCGTTTGCCATCACACTGTCAATATCCACCCGGGACGTATCTCCAATGATGCCGACGATGGTGGTACTCTGACCGGTGCTGATGTGGTGGGATAGCCCTTTGGCGGTGAAGCCGTCCAGCAGGTTTTGTATCTTTTCCGGTTCCGCATGGGGTTTGAGAATGACAATCATGATGGTGTCCTCCTGCCGTTTCGGCAAATAAAATAAGCGGAACCTTTTGCACCGCAAAAGGTTCCGCCTGTAAACAAGCTTTCGTCCTATCGGACGACGGACCTTTTTCGACAGCAAAAGACGCCCGCGGCCATAAAGCCCAGGTAATAATAGTCATAAACGGTTTTCATCGGACGGACAGATGAGAATACCACGGCGTCTTCTCCTTTCGCTTTTATGCTTTAAAGTGTAACATCCATTTTTCGATTTGTCAAGCGTAGATTTAGCCGCTCAATTTTTTCCATGCGGATACGCCCCAGCTGAGCAGAATGCGGTAGAGCAGAGCGCAGACCGCCAAAACGGCGGCAAGGGTGACGAAACCCGCGAGTACGGCATCGACGCCTGGCACCAGCATCACAACCGCCAGGGGGATGGCGGCAGAGGCCATGCCTCCCAGCAGGGTGAACAGGACCGGCATGCTCTGCTTGATCACCGTCATCTCATTGGTCCATTCAAAGTTTGGAAAGAGCAGGTTGAGCAGCAGTCCGCCGAGAGCGACAAGAAGGGTATAAGCCGAGGGCAGGAGGATGGTGAGCAGCATGGACAGAAAATCCAGGCGAAGAAGGATGCCGAACAGAACACCGTCAACGACAACAAAGGGCAGGCAGGTTGCGAGTGTCAGCGCCACTTTGCTGCGGTAGATCTGCCCGACGGACACGGGCAGGGTCTGGGGGATCCAGAGCTGCGGGCCCTCCAGAGAAATCGTACAGGCGGACATGCTGGACATACCCATAAAGAGCGCCATTCCAAAGGGGAGAATATCGCGGATCATCCCGGAAAGTTCCGGAATGGCTAGGATCTTTTCCAGCCCGTCCACTCCGGTAACGAGCGTGACGATAGCCGCGATAGTGAGGAGGATCGGCCCAATGATGGTGTTCATCACATAGAGAGGCGACGAGAGAAAACGCCGCAGTTCTTTGAAAAAGAGGGCCTGAAAAGCGGAAGAAGTGTGAAGCGATTTAAGCTGATAGCGGGATTTGGTACGGACACCCGACAACGCGGAACTGATCGCGCGGTATTTCCAGCCTACAATCCCGCAGAACAGGGCAAAAAC
>CABQAA010000237.1 GCA_902461995.1 uncultured Oscillospiraceae bacterium
CCGCCGCTGAATCCACCACGACCACCGCCAAAACCACAAAAGAAGAAACCACGACAACACGTTCGTCGGTATCGGATGATACGCATTGGACCACCACAAACGCGCCGACGGCCGCCCCCACTGAACCGACGGACACGCAGGAAATGAGCAAAGACGAGCTGTATAATCTGTATACGGCTGCTTTGGCCGTCTCCAATTACAGCGACAATACGCTGTGGTCGCAGGGGGCCCGTCTCCTTGTCGGAGGCCAAGAATGGATCACGCAGTTCAAACAAAACCGCTATCGCCAGAACCTGACCCTATGGCTGAAAAGCACGTGGCCGCTGGAGGGCGTCCAGGCCGTGCAGGAGGCCTATTTTGACGGGAGCACCGCCGCGCTCCGTCTGCAGTCGCCGGATGAGCTCCTCAATATCCGCTATCCGTCCTCCCTAGAGCAATTTGCTGCGGACTTCCTGAACAGCGGCGGCGCAGATGAAGGAGGGGATCCAATCCTGTTTTTCGGCGCCGAAAACATCGTGTCTTTCAAAGCGACAATGGTCTCTTCCGAAATCGAATTGGTCATTTATGCCGACCCGTCCTATGCAACACCCTTCTTCACGGATATCCTGAAAAATGCGACGGGTGCTTCCTCGGTATCGATAAAAAAGGTGGACGGCTACTATTACACCCTGCGTTTTGATGCTGAGACGGGCATCATCCGGATCATGAAAGGCAATTTCTACGGCACCTGTGTGGTGGACGGCCAGGAAAAACCGATGAGTTATGAAATGCACAATGAATGCCTGCTTGTAACCGGCCCTCTGGTCCAGCCGGATTGGGTGAGCAGTGAAATTGGGGAACGCCCGGAATGGATGGGGTGATCCGATTCCGGCCATTATGGCATCCCTTCGCCCAAACAAGCACCCGTCCGATTCCGGACGGGCGCTTGTTATTTTTCGCCGGTTTTCTCAGTCAGAAACAGCCGTGTCCCAGCCAGCGGGCCGCCGCCCCCAGCTCTTCCTCGATGCGCAGCAGGCGGTTGTATTTTGCGGTCCGTTCACCGCGGCTGGGAGCGCCCGTTTTGATCTGGCCCGCTCCCATGGCTACAGCCAGATCCGCAATGGTGGTATCCTCGGTTTCCCCCGAACGGTGGGAGACCACGGCCGTATAACCGGCCTTCTGGGCCATCCGTATGGCCGCCATGGTCTCGGTCAGGGTGCCGATCTGATTGAGCTTGATCAGGATCGAATTGCCGCATCGGCTGTCAATCCCCTTTTTCAGCCGTGCGGTATTGGTGACGAACAGATCGTCGCCGACCAGCTGCACGCGGTCCCCGAGCTGCGCGGTCAGGCGGACCCAGCCCTCCCAATCCTCCTCATCGAGCGCATCCTCGATGGAACGGATGGGATATTTTTCACAAAGCGTCTGCCAATGCTCGATAAGAGCGTCGGCCGTATAGGTCTGCCTGCTCTTCGGCAGACGGTAACCCGCCTCGGCCTTCCATTCGCTCGCGGCCGCGTCCATCGCCAGGACAAAATCGTCATGAGGCCGGTATCCCGCCGCCTCGATGGCGCGCAGCAGGAACTCCACCGCTTCTTCATCGCTCTTCAGATCGGGGGCGAATCCGCCCTCATCCCCCACCGCGGTGGACAGGCCCGCTTCCCGCAGCAGCGCGGCCAAACGATGAAAAACCTCCGTGCACCACCGAAGCCCTTCCCGGAAAGAGGGGGCACCGACCGGCATGATCATGAATTCCTGCACATCCATGTTGTTGGCGGCGTGCGCCCCACCGTTTAGAATGTTCATCATGGGGACCGGCAGAGTGTCGGCTCCGGATCCGCCTAAAAAACGATAGAGCGGCAGCCGGAGTTCCGCCGCCGCCGCGCGGGCGCAGGCCAGGGATACGGCCAGCACCGCGTTGGCGCCGAGAGCGGACTTGTCCACCGTACCATCCAGGACGAGCATGGCGCGGTCGATGTCCGCGGTTTGGGACGCGTCCATGCCGGTCAGGGCTTCCCGGATCCGGGTATCGATGTGTCCCGCCGCCTTCAGCACCCCTTTGCCGCCGAAACGAACGGGATCCTGATCCCGCAATTCGAGGGCTTCAAACTTCCCTGTGGATGCGCCGCTCGGCACGGCCGCCCGACCGCAGACGCCGCTTTCCAATATCACTTCCGCTTCGACGGTCGGGTTGCCGCGGGAATCCAGGATTTCCCGTCCATGGACGGTTTGTATGCGCAGATTCATGTTCGTCTCCTCTTTCTTTCGGATGGCTCATAAAATAAGCCCGCCTTTTCAATCCACTGGTAGTATGATACGGCTATGCTCCATTTATGAATGCCCGGCCCAAGAGACTCGATGCCGCGCGGAAAAGACGCGGCAGGCTGTCCATCAAGCAGGACGCCGTTCTTCCACGGAAACCCGGCGGCTTTTTGATGTTTTATTCTTCAAAATCCACCAGAACCTCTTGCCCGGCGGCTCCTTCACGAAAAACCATGCCATCGATTTTCACGCGATACCGGCCGGAGGCCACCTCCAGGTCGAAAACCCGCCCAAAGGCATGGATATTCCGCAGGATGAGATGATCCAGCCCCTCGGGCACCCGGGGAACAAAGGTGAAGGAACGGAGTCCTCTAGGCTGTATGGCGAACATGCCCTCGGTTATGATGCGGCAGAACAGACAGCTCTCTCCGCTGAGATGCCGTTGTCCCCCTTCGGGATAGGATTCCACGGGATAGGGCACCCGCTCCCCAAGCAGCCGCTTGCGGCAGTAGGAACGGAAGGCGGGCAGGATGTCGCCGCCCCGGTCCCCAAAAAACGCACCCCGGAATCCATAGAGGGTGGAACGGTCCCATACGGTGGAGGTCCCCTCTTCCGTCAGCAGCCCGCTGTCGGTCCAGAGTCGGTCGGACAGCATGGCATTGAGAGTCCCCTCGGCTCGGTTTTCAATTCCCATGCACAGCGGCAGGCAGATCCAGGAGCGCAGCGTTTCGTTGCCCGGATAATACCGATAGGTGGCATAGCCGTGCAGCTCGGCCCCGAATACGGTTTCGATCACCTCCCGCATCACAGCCGCCCGGGCGTCGTACCGCGCCGCCTGCTCCTGTTTCCCGAGGCTTCTCGCCAGGGACGCTCCGTACAGCAGACCCCCGTAATACAGGGTGGTGGTACTCAGGTTATAGGAGCCCGAGGGAAAACGGCCCTCCAGCTCATCGGTGTCCGAGACGACGGCGCCGGCCGCGTTTTTATGCCTCTCGCAGTATTCGAGGCACCAGTCAATCGCCGGCAGCAGCCGTTCGGCGACTGTTCGGTCGCCTAAAAACAGGGCAAACAGGCTCGCGCCGTAGGCATACATCGCCTCGTCTCCCCGGTCCAGCTCCCAGATATCCGTTTTCTCGGCGATGATGCTGGAGGGTATGGAGGTGTAGTCGGGGTCCATAAACGGAGTGTACATATCGTAGGCGTTGAGGCTCGCCTCCAAAGCGATATGGTCCCCGGTACAGGCGAACCAGGGACCGGCATATTCGACTTGGTCGTTGCACCACGTGGCGGCGTAATAGGCATAGCCGCCCGGCGAATGCATCAGTCCCCCTGCGGTCCGGAAAATACTTTCCCCCGCCCGGATCTTGCACATCCGGAATAGGGTGTCGAGAATCTCGTCGCCGGTATCCAGGAGAAGCGGCGCCTCCAGTTCCCGGATCCGGGCGCACCTTCTTTCGAATTCCGCCGAAACGTCCGCGGGTTCGAACCGTTCGTTGGAGGGCATGGCCGTATAGGTAAAATCCGTCCGCATCCGTCCGCCCGGTTCCAGACGGGCGGCGGCGCAACCGCTGCGCTCCGCATATACCTGATAGACACCCCGGGTTCCTCTCTTGCTGGCGATGCGGTTTTCTGCATCGCCGCTCCAGGCGAGCGAACGGGGCGATGAGCCACCGTTTTGGATCTCGACGCGTTCATAGCCGTTGCGCCGGTCGACCGAGGGGAAAAAGGTCCGGGTGATCCGCAATCCGGAGGCTGTCCGGCTGGCGACGGACAGGGTTCCGTGTATGAAAAATGTCTC
>CABQAA010000238.1 GCA_902461995.1 uncultured Oscillospiraceae bacterium
AACATCGGCCGTCCCGTTACGGGGCGGCCGGTCTGTATCAGGAGGAACGGACCGCCGGTACCGCATTGTCCCAAAAATCCGTCATGCGGCGGGATACGGCCTCCGGCGCCCGGACCACCTGAAACCCGTTCCAATGGGCGGGGAAGAGGCGGCGGTAGGAAAACGATGTGAACCGGTCGTCGATCAGCAGCACCAGCCCCCGGTCGGTTTCGCCACGGATAACCCGCCCGGCCGCCTGATGCACCTTGTTCATGCCGGGGATCTGATAGGCGTAGGCGAATCCCATGTGGTTCTGCTCTTCAAAATAGGCGCGGACCACCTCCTGCTCCGGGCAAATCTGGGGAAGGCCGACTCCCACGACGATGGACCCGATCAGGCGGTCACCCCGCAGATCGATCCCCTCCGAATAGATCCCGCCGAGTACGCAGAAGCCAAGCAGAGATTCGGCCGGTTCGACCTCGAATTGGTTCAGAAATGCCTCCCGTTCCGCTTCCTTCATGTCGGTCGTCTGCCGGACGGTACGCTGTTCGGGAAACAGCACGGTAAAAACGTCGTGTACCGCCCGCATGTAGGCATAGGACGGGAAAAATACCATGTAATTTCCCTTTTTTGCCTGCACGGCCGCACCGATCATCCGCGCGACGGGTTCGATGCTGTCCGTCCGGTCCTGATACCGGGTGCTCACCCGGTCGCCGACGAGCAGACAAAGATTATTCCGCGGGAACGGGGAGGGAAGGAGCAGGGACTGCGCCTCCTCATCGGCTCCGAACAGCTCCTGATAATAGGAGACCGGGGTCAGGGTGGCAGAGAAAAAGACGGCCGCCCGCCCCTTGGACAGGCACCCCGCCAGCAGTGCGGCCGGATCGATGCAGAACTGCTTGACCGTGACGTCCTTTTTGGAAAAGGTAATGAGAGAACGGTAGCGGCCGTCGTACAGATCCGCGATTTTCAGGTAGCGCAGCACATCGAAATAAAGGGACAGGACCGCCTCTTCCTGCGGGGCGCCCGGATGCTGTTTGAGCCACAGAGCAGTTTCCTCCGCCACCCGGTTGAGAGAGGGCAGAAGGGTGTCCACAGCCTCTGCCCGGGTCACGACCCGCTCCTCCGCATCCCCGTCGCGCAGAGCCAGAAACGCCCGGTTGAGCGCCGACAAAGCCCGAGCGAGGGCATCTTTTTTGTCCAGGGATTTTTTGACCGCCCACACTGCCGCTTTGTTCAGCGCGGCGGAGTACATCTCCCGGGCGCGGTCCACGAGATTGTGCGCCTCATCGATCAGAAAGGTGTATCCGCCCCGGGGAAAATCGAAAAAGCGGCGGAGATAGACCTGGGGATCGAACAGATAGTTGTAGTCTCCCACGATACAGTCGCACCAGAGGGTGGCGTCGAGCTGCAGCTCGAAGGGGCAGACGCGGTGCCGTTCGGCGCAGGCCTCGACGACGCTCCGGGAATAGAAATCGCAGCTCCCGAGCAGGTCGTAGAGCGCGTCGTTGACGCGGCTGAAATGCCCCTTCGCATAGGGACAACCGTCAGGGTTGCACTCCCCATTGCGGTTGCCCTCCGCGTCCCGGCAGAAACAGATTTTGTCCTTGGCCGTCAGGATGATGGTGCGCAGCCGCAGTCCCTGTTCGGCCATGTTTTCACAGGCGTCCATGGTGGCCTGGCGGGTGATGGTTTTGGCGGTGAGATAAAAGATTTTTTCGGTGTGGCCTTCCCCGAGGGCCTTGACGGCCGGATAGAGGGTGGAGATGGTTTTGCCGATGCCGGTCGGCGCCTGGCAGAAAAGCTGTCCCTCGTCCCGGACTGTCCGGTATACCGACGCAGCGAGTTGCCGCTGCCCCGGACGGTAGGATGAAAAGGGAAAGGGAAGGGCGCGGATGGACGTATCCCGCACCTGGACCCAATCCTCCTGCATCTCGGCCCACATCTGGTACTGAAACAGCAGATCCATATAAAAGGTTTCGAGCTGTTCAAACGTATAGGAGCGGACAAATCGGCGGATTTCCCCCGTTTCCCGCCGGCAGTAGGTCAGCTGCACATCCAGGCGGGAAAGGGAGCGCTGCAGGGCGATCATATAGGCGTAGCACAGCGCCTGCCCCCAGTGCAGGCGATTTTCTCCGTCGATTTCCTCGAGCGGCAGGGATGTGGTCTTGATTTCGTCCACCAGAACGCCCGCGTCGGTGGTCAGGATGCCGTCGGCGCGGCCTTCCACCGTGTAGGTGATTCCTTCGTATTCCGTCGTCAGGGAGAGGGAGACCTCGGCTTCGTATCGGTCTCCCTGCTCTTTCTGGATCCGGCGATGGATGCGGGAGCCCTCAGCCATGCTGTCCGGATCGACGCTGCGGTTATCGATATCGCCGTCCCGCAGGACGAATTCGACCAGTTCCCGTACCGACAGCCGCACGACGAGCCCTCCTTTCAAAAAAGAAAATATGTTCTATATATCGTTCAGTATATAGAAAATTGTACTTTCTGTCAATGAAAAATGAAAAACATATGTTTTTTAAAAAGAAACGGAATGCGCTCATATTTCGGTTGGTTTCGGGGAAACTAAAAGCGAACCTAAGAAAAAGGAGGGAAAAAGAAATGGAGAACAACAACTGCCAGGCCAATAAAGCCATCGAGTGCACCGTTCAGCAGTGCCAGCATCATTGCGGCCAAGAGAACTACTGCTCGCTGAATAAGATCCAGGTCGGAACCCATGAAACGCATCCCACGGTGGTGGAGTGCACCGATTGCAACTCCTTCAAAGTGAAAGAGTCCTGCTGCTAAAAGAAAAGGGCCGGTAAAGAATCTTCTTTACCGGCTTTTTTCTTTTTTGAATACAGATAGGACTTTAACTTGTGTTTTCTCCGGGACAAGTGTACAATTGAAAAAAATGAAACAATGGGAGACATCATATGGAATTGTCCAAAAATCAGATTATACCCCTGGATATAACCGGCACAACGGCCGAAGGGAGCGGCATTGGCCGCGCGCATGCGGACGATGAGAGTGGCGGCATGGCCGTGATCGTGCCCTTCACCGCAGTAGGGGACCGGATTCAGTGCCGGATTCTGAAGGTTGAAAAAAACCTGGCCTATGGCCGGATCGAGGAACTGGTGACACCGTCCGAAGACAGGGTGCAGACAGAGGATAACTGTCCGGTTTTCGGGCGATGCGGCGGCTGTGCCTGGCGGCATGTGACCTATGATACCGAACTCCGGTACAAGCAGCAGCGGGTTGCAGACGCTCTGCGCCGTATCGGGGGACTGGACGTCGAGGTCCGGCCCATCATCGGCAGCGAAAATGCCGAGCATTATCGCAACAAAGCGCAGTATCCGGTCACACCGGGACCCTACCGTCCCATGATCGGATTTTATGCACCGCGCAGCCATCGAGTGGTGGAACAGCACGCCTGCCGTCTGCAGCCGGAAATTTTTGAGACAATTGTTGAAATCGTCTTTCAATGGGCAAAAAAAACCGAGCTGCCGATCTATGACGAGACCACCCGGAAGGGGATTCTCCGGCATATCTACATACGGGAAGCCGAGGCGACGGGGGAGATTCAGGTCTGTCTGGTCTGCGCATCGGGCAAGCTGCCGGAGCCGCAGGAGTTGGTCAGTGCCCTGCGCGCCAGGGTGCCGGGGCTTGTTTCGGTCGTCGTGAATCTCAACCGGGAGGACACCAATGTTGTGCTCGGCGGGAACGGCTTTACTCTGTGGGGGCAGGATTTTATTACCGACGAGCTGTGCGGGCTGCGGTTTCGCTTGTCCCCCCGTTCGTTCTACCAGGTCAACCGCCGTCAGGCGGAAACCCTGTACGGCGTCGCGGCGGAGCTTGCCGCACCCGGATCCGAGGATACGCTGCTCGATCTCTATTGTGGGACCGGCACGATCGGCCTGTCCATGGCCGCACGGGCCGGGCAGGTGATCGGGGTGGAAACCGTGACGGAGGCCGTGGAGGACGCCAAGCGGAACGCAGAGGAAAACGGGATTGAAAACGCGCGGTTCCTCTGTGCCGACGCGGGCGCC
>CABQAA010000239.1 GCA_902461995.1 uncultured Oscillospiraceae bacterium
TGCCGGGTTTGTCTGTATGTCGAGCCAAGTGGAAATACGGGAAGATACCGGCCGGTTACGTCCGAACGCCCCGCACGACCCGTCCGATTCCCGCATAATCCGGAACGATCTGGACTTCCGCAAGGCCTGCCCGTGCAAACAGCGCGGCGACCTCCTCCGCCTGCCCGATTCCGACCTCGACCGCCAGCAGTCCGCCCGAAGCGAGCTTTGGGGCCCAGTCCTCCGCGATCACTCGATAAAACCGCAGACCGTCTCCGCCGTCCAGGGCCATGCGGGGTTCCCGCTGCACTTCCCGTTGCAGACCAGGCAGGTCTTCCTGCGGGATATAGGGCGGATTGGACAAAACCGCATCCACCTGGTCCGGAAACCCGGCCGCGTCGCGGCATACGTCCGCCAGAACCGGAGTCACGGCATAGGCCGGGTACGCCTTCACATTCCGCTCGAGATAGGCGAACGCCTCGGAGGACAGCTCGAGGGCAGTGACCTCCACCCCCTCCAGAAGACTCGCCAATCCCAGCCCGACGCAGCCTGTTCCCGCGCAGAGATCGAACACCCGGAGGGGGGCCGCGGCCGTCCTCGCGCGCAGATATTCCGCGGCCGTCAGGCACAGCAGCTCGGTTTCGGGGCGGGGAATGAGGACTCCTTCCCCCACCTCCAGAGTCAACCGCAGAAAATCCCATTTCCCCAGAATGTATTGGAGCGGCCGTCCGTTCGCCCGTTCGGCGGCAGCCTGTTCAACGGCAAAACGGCGGTCGTCCGAAAGTTCCCGGTCATCGCGGGCGTTCCGGGCGCCCCCGAGATCCTCGAGCAGACAAGCCGCATCAAAGGCGGGGCTGTCACACCCCGCCTTTTCCAGCCGCAGCCGTATCCGGTTATACAACGTGCGATAGGTCATATAGCGGCCCCGCTCTCCTGTGGTTTTCAGCCGCTTTCGGACAGAAAAACGGGAATCCGTTTTTCTGTCCCCGCGGCGGATCATCCGCATCCATTTCCGGATCCCGGAACCCGCAGTCTGATTTCCGGAATCTTCAGCCGTATCACCATTTGTCCTCGTCCGGGTTTTCCGGAATCACCGGTTTCAGCGCCGCGATGGCGCACTCGATCATGCTGTCATCCGGTTCCTTGGTGGTGATCCGCTGCATCCACAGCCCCGGCGCGGAAATGGCACGGGTGAACCAGTTGTCCTTCCGTCCCGCCAGTTTGATGAGCTCATACCCGATACCCACAATCAGCGGCAGCACCGCGATTTTGATAAGCACCCGCAGCCACACCGTTTCAATCTGGATGCAGATCGAGACCACGATGCCGATGAGGAGCATCAGCACCAGGAAGGAGGTGCCGCAGCGGGGATGGAACCGCCGCTGCTTCCTCACGTTTTCAACGGTCAGCTCTTCCCCAGATTCATAGCAAAAGATGGTCTTATGTTCGGCGCCGTGGTACATGAACACCCGACGCATATCCTTCATCAGGGTGACGGCGAGCAGATAGCCGATAAACAGGATCAGCCGCAGCACGCCCTCGCAGATCCCGCGCAGAAGAGCATTGCCCACCAGATTGGTCCCGCTCGCGCCGTCGATCAGCCCGGCAATCCATCGGTACAGGAAGGAGGGCAGGTACATAAACAGCCCGATCGCCAGCGCGACGCCGATCACACAGCTGAGGGTCATGAGCAGGGTCATGCCGAACTTTTCGAACCAGCCCTGCGGTTTTTCCTCCTTGGAAGCGGGTTTGACCGCAGCCACCGATTCATCCGGGGCTTCCCCGACCGTTTCTTCCTCTTGCGGCAGGGGCGCATCCAGCTCCTCGGGCATCTCGATCTCGGGCATGGGAGCCTCCTCGGAAACCGCGGCAGCATCCGTTTCCGTCAGCGGATCGGCCACAGCCGTTTCGGCTTCCGGAATTCCGGCCGCAGCGGATTCAGCGGCGGATGGCTCTTGGATGGCCGTCTTTTTGGACGGTTCCTCGTCCTCGAAACCTGCAAGTTCAGCCGACCGCATCAAACATTTGTAGCCGAAACGCATGGAGTCGATCATATTATAAATGCCGCGCAGGAAGGGTGTTTTCCAGATACGGGCCTTCTGCTGACCGGACGTCGCCCACTGTTCCATCACGATTTCGCCCGACACGTGGCGCACCGCCATGGCCGTGACCTTGGGGCCCCGCATCATAACCCCCTCGATCAGGGCTTGCCCTCCAATGGAGGTCTTTTTCGTCGTTTCAGCCGGTTTGCTGGCCATTCGACCACACCTTTCTTTTCATGACTCGGCGATATGGTCCCGCGGCCGTCAAGCCTCGGCTGCCGGCAGCGTGATAGTCACGGTGGTGCCGACCCCTTCTTCGCTGTCGATTTCCAGACGCCCTTTATGGCGGCGGATGATCTCATCTGCAAGCGCCAAGCCGATTCCGGAACCCGGACGGGTCCGGTTGGCCTTGTAAAACTTGTTCTTGATATTCGGCAGATCGCTTTTGGGAATCCCCACTCCGCTGTCGCTGACGACGATCTGCACGTGTCCACCCATCTGGGCGGCCTCGATCCGCACCCGGCCGCCGGGATTGGAATATTTGATGGCATTGTCGATGACGTTGATGAACACCTGCTTCAAACGGTCCTTGTCCCCGGTTATGGGCGGGATGTTTTCCGCCTCGACATACACGAGATCGATATCCTCCCGCTTCGCGCGCTCCCGGAACAGCACGACAGCCTCCTCGAGCTCGGCCAGCACGTCCATCCGGCCGAACCGCATGGTCATATGCCCACCCTGCATCCGGGAGAAATCGAGAAGCTCCTCCACAATCCCGGACAAGCGTTCCGCCTCGCTGCTGATGACATCGAGCCCCTTCGTCATGAGCTCCTCATCCGACGCTCCGCCCTGCCGCAGCGTCTCGCTCCAGCCTTTGATGGCCGTCAGCGGAGTGCGCAGTTCATGGGAGACGGACGAGATAAAGTCGTTCTGCATCCTCTCGGCCGCGGAAATCTCGCCCGCCATGTAGTTGATGGTGTCGCACAACTCGCCGATTTCGTCGTCGTAGCGCTTTTCGATCCGCGAATCGTAGTCCCCCAACGCAATCTTGCGCGCCGCCTGACCGATTTCCGTGATCGGATTGAGAATGGAACTGACAAAATACGAGCTGGAAAGCATAACAAAAAAGATGACCGCCATTCCGAAAAGCAGCATCACGGCGATAAGGAGAAGGATCTGGGAATCCACCTTTTCCATCGAGACGAGATAGCGGACCGCCCCGCAGACGGTGCCATCCGCATACCGGACCAGCACGGTCATGGCCGTGATCTTCTCCCCGGAGGAATTGCGGCCGCGCCACACGCCCCGGTCGTCGTCGGCGTTATGCTGTACGGCTTTCAGCGCCTGCGCAAAATCCGGCTTATCGTCCGACAAAGGACGGAATCCCGTGGAACTGACCAGCACGTTGCCGCCGGCATCGAGCACCTGCAACTCCATTTTTTCCCGTTCTTTGTCCTGAAAATGCTCCACTTCCTCCCAGGCACTGCTCTCAAAATCGAAGGCGTCCTGTTTGAGTTCAGCACTCAGCCGGTCGGATAAGGAACGCGCGCGGGTATACAGGCTGGTTTCCACCCGCTGATAATAATAGGAGCGGATGACCACGGCAAAGGCCACTTCAAACACCACCAGCAGTCCCACGATGACCCCCAGGCCATTTAAAATCCAACGTCTCGTAATACCTTTGCGCGCCAAATCCTCACCCGCCTTTCTTCATCCGGTTATTTTCCGCACCCGGGACAGCCTTGCCTGCCCGCCTATACGATGAACGGGCAGACGGCTCCCCGCCGTCCTAAGCGTTCCACTTGTAGCCGAGACCCCACACTGTAAGGATATACCGGGGTTCGGACGGGTCATCCTCGATCTTCATCCGCAGGCGGCGGATATTGACATCCACAATCTTTTCCTCTCCGAAATATTCCTCGCCCCACACCCGGGTGAGGATATCGGTCCGGCTGAGGGCTTTGCCCGGATTGGTGAAAAAGTATTCCA
>CABQAA010000240.1 GCA_902461995.1 uncultured Oscillospiraceae bacterium
AGCAGCTCCTGTGTGTGCTGATACTTCCCGGACATAATAATCCCCCCTAATGTAGTTCTTCCATTTTCCTACATTAGGGGGGATTTGTCTATTGTCCGGTTTTACTGGAGCAGTTCATATTATGGAGAGGGGGTTTTCTTCTGCAATTTCTTTCAATTTCCTTGTCGCTCTGCCTGAAAACGGAACAGGGCCGCCAATACAATATCGACAAACTCACCATTGTATTTCGACTGAAAAGGGTATATACTAAGTCCGTATTCGGGTTTTCAGCGGGGCTGTGGCAGAGAATGCCGTGGCCCTGAATTGCATTTTTCAGCCGGCGGAAAGGCCATGCTTTCTCGGTATAATTCAGAAAATCAAATCTTTCAGCCGGATTCATGCCGCGGATTCAGCGGATTTCATAAGGAAAATCCCCGTCAGTGACACACACCGTGGCCTTTGGAAAGGAATGAGCCAACCTATGGAAGAGATGATCAAGCGCATCATCGACATGGACAAAAAGGCCCGGGAAATCACCGACGCCGCGCAGCAGGAAAAAATCGACTGTGAAAAGGAGATCGCGCAGAAGGCTGCGCAGCTTCGCGGCGAGTATCTGGAACGGGCCCGCCGCCGGATTCAGGTCAACGCCGAAACCGAGCGGACCCTGGCCGAACAGGATTGGCAGAAGCAAAAAGCCAAATACGACGGACAGCGTCAAACCCTCCGGGCTTCTTACGACACCCACCACGAAGACTGGGTGAAGCAGATCGTGGCAAACGTGCTGGCGGACTGACTCTTCGCGGAATCCATACAGAAAGGACATGGTGCGGGATGCCGGCTTCTCCGTATTCCTCCAATGTGATCCTCGCCAAGGCCCGTGCCATGTACGGCCGCTGCCTGTCGGCGCAGGATTTCCATAATCTCCTCGCCTGCCACAGCGTCAGCGAGGTCGCCTCTTATTTGAAAAATCATACCGCCTATACCGGGGTCCTCGCGGATATCAATGAATCCACCATCCATCGCGGCCATCTCGAGTCCCTGCTCCGGCGAAAGCTGTGGAACGATTACGCCTCCCTGTCCCGCTACGACCGTTCGGTGGGAATGCGGATGTCGGAGTACCTGATCCAGATGGCGGAGATTCAGCAGATTCTCGCCTGTCTGCGGCTGATGAGCGCAGGGCGGACCGAGGAATTCTTCTTTGCCATGCCGATGTTTTTAAACGGCCACACTCGCCTCGATCTCGCCCGCATGGCCCATTCCAAAAACTACGACGAACTGCTGGCGGCCCTCGGCAACACCCCCTACCGCCGCGTACTCGAGCAGTTTCCGCCCGAAGACGGCCGGATCCCCTTCACATCCATTGAAAACGCGCTCTACGCCCGGCTGATGGACACTCTCGCGTCGATTGTCGGCGATACGAAAGGGGATCTGCACAAAGAGCTGCTCCGCCTGTGCGGCTCCCAGATCGACGCCCAGAACGTCTCCCGTATCGTGCGGCTCAAGACCTATTTCGGCGCCGATCCCGACACTATCCGGTCGAATCTGCTTCTGACCGGCGGCACCATACCGAAAAAGGTGCTCGAACAGATGCTGCAGTCTGGGACGGCGGACGAGGTTCTCTCCCTGTTCTACACCACCCCGGCCGGAAGGAAGCTGCCTCTCGAGCATCGGAGGTTCGGCCACGATCTCTATCACCGCGTCCCCTACTTCAACGCCCGGCACGACATGCATTTTTCCACCCACCCCATGGTCGTACTGGTTTCTTATATTCTCATCACCGAAGTGGAGCTCGACGACATCATCAACGTCATCGAAGGCATCCGCTATGGTTTGTCCCCGGAAGAGATCAAACCCATGCTGGTTCTCGTTTAACATTAGGAGGTGATTCTGTGGCTGTAGCCAAAATGAAGCTCGTCAGCATCATAGGCCGTATGAACAGTCTGGATGCCGTGGTCCGCGTGTGCGGAAGCAGCGGTGTTTTCCAGCCGGACGACGCGCTGTCCTTTTTTTCGGACACCTCCGGCTTCGCCGCCATTAAAGAAGACAATCCGTATGCCGATCCTCTCAGCCGTCTCGAAGCGGCCGTCGGCCGGGCGGGCGGAACTCTCAGCCTGACCGATCTGCCGGAAGCCCTGTCGGATCAGGAGCTCTTCGAATACGTCCAGGACTTCGTGTCACACGTGTCCGTCCTGTCCCGGCAGCGGGCAGATCTTGCTGCCAGGCAGGAATCGCTTGCCAAGGATATCGAGCAGTTCGAACATTTCAAGGGGCTGGATATCGAGCTGGAGGACATTCTGTCCTGTAAAACCATCAAGGTGCGGTTCGGCCGCCTGCCGAAGGAGAGCTTTGAAAAGCTCAAAGCCTACAACGACAATCCATACGTCCTCTTTTTCCCCGGCGTCACCGACACGGAATATTACTGGGGCGTGTATTTTGCCCCTATGGAAGAGGCCTCAGAAGTCGACCGCATCTTCTCCAGTCTCTATTTCGAACGGCTGCGCATCCCCTCCGCCATCGGCACACCGAATGAGATCGTCGAGAACCTGAAAAAGGAGTTGGCGGCGGTCGAACAGGACGCGGCGGCGATTCAACAGCAGATCACCGACTACTGGCAGGCCGAAGCCCCCCATTGTATGCAGGTCTACAGCCAGCTCAGGGAACTGGATTACTACTTCGGCGTGCGGCGTTATGCCGCCCGCTACAACGACAAATTTATCCTAGCCGGCTGGCTCCCTTCCCGCGAAGCCAAGGCCATGCGCGCCGCGCTCGACCGGGTGGACGGCATCGAATATTCCTTCGAACAGCCGAATTCGGATACCCATCATGTGCCGCCGGTGAAACTGCGCAACTGCCGTCTGTTCCGGCCCTTCGAATTTTTCGTGGATATGTACGGTCTGCCGCGTTACAACGAAATCGATCCGACCGCTTTCGTCGCCATCACCTACACCATCCTGTTCGGCATCATGTTTGGAGACCTCGGGCAGGGCATCTGTGTGGCCGTGATCGGCTGGCTGATGTGGAAATACAAAAAAATGGCGGTCGGGCGCATTCTGGTTCCCTGCGGGATCTCCTCGGCGGTGTTCGGCCTCGTGTTCGGTTCGGTATTCGGCTTTGAACACGTGCTCGATCCCCTCTACCACACCCTATTCGGTCTCGAGGAAAAGCCGATCGAGGTCATGAACCCCTCCATGACGGTCAACATCATTCTGGGCGCGGTTTTGATCGGCTTGTTCTTAATCATGGTGGCGATGGTGCTCAACATCTATTCGAGCCTGCGCCGCAGAGACTATGAATCCGGTGTGTTTGGGCCGAACGGCATCGCGGGCCTGGTGTTTTACGCCTCCCTGGTGGCCGGCCTCGGCGGGCAGTTCATCGGCCTGCACCTTCTCAGCGTACCCTATGTCCTGCTGCTGATCGTCCTGCCGCTGCTCCTCATCTTCCTGCGGGAACCGCTCGGCCGTCTCACGTCCCGCGATCCCGATTGGAAACCGGAAAAATGGGGCGAATTCATCCTGCAGAACTTCTTTGAGCTGTTCGAAATCATGCTCTCGTATCTGTCGAACACCATGTCCTTCCTGCGGGTAGGCGCTTTTGTTTTGGTGCACGCGGGTATGATGATGGCGGTCTTTGCCATCGGCGGCATGTTCCACACCTTCGGCTTCACCGTGGCCGTCATCATCGGCAACGGCTTAGTCATGGTGATGGAAGCCCTGCTCGTCGCCATTCAGGTTATGCGTCTGGAATTCTACGAGATGTTCAGCCGGTATTATAACGGCGACGGCCGCTCCTTTAAGCCCCTGTCCCTGTCCGTGGACACAAAATCCGGAAAATGATCCGGATTCGACATATACGGTTCGTTAACTATAAGGAGGAATTGTCATGAATCCCATGCTGTTTCTGATTCCGATCACCCTGCTGGCTCTGTCCGTTGCCGTCTCCATCGTCCTGGTCAAAAAAGGCAAGACGCCCCGCCGCGCCATGGCCATCCACTTTCTCTCCCTGGCCGTGATTCTAACGATCTGTGTCAT
>CABQAA010000241.1 GCA_902461995.1 uncultured Oscillospiraceae bacterium
GCCGCCCTGGAGACATCGGACGGGTCTATCCCGGAGAGATCCTCGCCGCACTGGAGGCAGAGGCGGGACTGGATCCCACACGCATTCTGGCAAAGGAAACTCTGTCGAAAATCGATGCCGCCGATGCCGACTACCTCTTCAGCACCTGGGGGATGCCCGCGCTGACAGAGGAGGAAATCGGCCGTTATTTTCCAAACCTCAAAGCGGTGTTTTACGCCGCGGGCACGGTTCAGGGTTTCGCCCGCCCCTTTCTGAACCGCGGCGTCCGGGTGTTCAGCGCCTGGGGGGCCAACGCCGTGCCGGTCGCGGAATTCACAGTCAGCCAAATTCTCCTGGCCAATAAGGGCTTTTTTCAGGCCGCGGCGCTGAACAGCACCGGCCAGTTGGAGGCCGCCAGAAACCACGCATCCCGCTTTCCCGGCAACGTCCGCTGCAAGGTGGGCATTATCGGCGCCGGGATGATCGGGTCTATGGTCATCCGGATGCTTGCCGCGCACGCGTTGGATATTCTGGTATTCGATCCCTTCCTCTCCCCCCCACGCGCGGCGGAGCTTGGGGTGCGTCTCTGCTCCCTGGAGAAACTGTTCTCGGAATGCCAGACCGTCTCCAATCATCTGGCCAACAATCCTCAGACGGCCGGCATGCTGAACTATGCCCTCTTTTCCCGGATGCCGGACAACGGGGTCTTCATCAATACCGGCCGGGGTGCCCAGGTGGTGGAGACGGATCTCGTCCGAGCCCTCACCGAACGGCCGGACCGCACCGCCCTGCTCGATGTCACCAGCCCCGAGCCGCCCCAACCGGGGCATCCCTTCTACCGCATGCCGAACGTCTTCCTCACCCCCCATATCGCGGGCAGCACCGGCCATGAGGTGGAACGCATGTCCGCCTACATGCTCGACGAATTCCGGAGAGTGCGGAGGGGCGCCCCTCCGCTGTATGAGGTCACCCTGACCATGCTCGACACCATGGCCTAAAGGAGGAACCCCCATGCTGATACCCGGTCTCGTTTCGATCTCTTTCCGGAAGGAACCGCCCGACGCCATTCTGCGGGGGGCCGCCGCGGCCGGTCTTGCGGGTATAGAATGGGGCGCCGACGTCCACGTTCCGGCCGGTGACCTGGACACCGCCCGCAGAGTCGGCCGGTTGACGCGGGACGCGGGGCTGGCTGTGACAGCCTACGGATCCTACTACCGCCTGGGAACGAGCGCCCATCCCGCCGAGGACTTCGCCCCTGTTCTCGCCTCCGCAGAGGCTCTCGGTGCGCCGCTGATCCGCCTGTGGGGCGGACAGAAGGGCTCGGCCTCTCTGTCGGAAACGGAGCTGTCCCGCATGGCTGTAGAAATGCGGATGCTCGCCGACATGGCCGCCGGCAAGCGAATCATCCTGACGCTCGAATGCCATCCCGGCACCTTAACGGACGATTATTTCGTTTCCCTGCGGTTTTTGAAAATGGTCGGCCGCCCCAATGTCCGGATGTATTGGCAGCCCAATCAGTTCCGTCCGGTATCCTATAACCTGGATGCCGCGCGGGCTCTGGCTCCCTATACCGCGCATCTGCATGTGTTTCACTGGGATGCCCGTACTCGCTATCCTTTAAAGGACGGGGAAGCGGACTGGCAGCGGTACCTCGCTGTTTTCCGCGAGGCGGGCGGCGATCACGTGCTGCTGCTCGAATTCATGCATGACGACCGGCTCTCCACGTTGGCCGATACGGCCGCCACCCTCCGGAGCTGGTTATAATAAAAAGGCTGAGGCATCGAGTGCCTCAGCCTTTTTAGTTTATACCGCGTGCTTACATCCGTACTTTGAGCCAGGTGTTCGGCTGCGACAGATTCACGCTTTCCAGCCCATCTTCAATCCGCGAGGTTCCCTTATCCTGGTTATACAGAACCGGGGCACAGCGAGCCACGCTGTTGGTCGCCTGGATGGCGGACCGGGGCACCACCACTTCGACAACGTATCCTTCATCCCTGTCGTTGGAATTGGACACTGTACCGCTGACATAAACCTTGCCCTCGACGCCCGAGACCGTCTGGTTTGACCAACCGCCGGAATAGCGGGCCGTCTGCTGCAGGCCGTCCGGTCCCACCGTCAGGCGCAGAGATGCCCCGCCAAGTCCCTGGGTGCTCGGATTCAGGTAAACGTCCACCGTGTCTTTGGGCTGGAGATCGGTGTCCAGCCGTTCCACGAGAACGTACAGATTATCCTTATCATACGCCATGCGGACCGACGTCTGGGCCTGGGACTCGCTCCCCACGAAGAAAGCCTCCGTGTTTTTGGACCATTCTCCGTTGTGTCCGTCCACAGTGGGAGTCATATTGCCCGCGTACAGGGTATGATTGAGATTCATTTTGCCGATACAGATTCCGTTTCCTGTATCTGTCTTCTTTGGGAATGTTCCGATCATGGTATGGGCGCCGTCCAGCTCCAGAGATCCCCAGCAGCCTTTGACCTCTTTGCCAAACGGCATATACGGTTCATAGAACTTCCGTGCTTTGGCATCGCCCAACCGGATCATAAAATTGCTGTTTCTACCATAAGACACAACGGTTTCCCCGGACGGGAATTGCTTAATATAGGGAGAACTCCCCAGCCACAGATCCTTCTGTTTATCAGATGGTCCCTCCTCGTCGATGCTCAGGTTATGGGACCAGTTGTCATTCGAATATACCGTGGAAATGGCATAGTCGTTTGTGTTGTATCGCCTTTTGGATTCGACTACCATGGCAATAGTATTGTATTTGTTCAGCAACACGGCACAGGGCATCTGGTCGGTAAACACCTTGATGCCTTTGATGGTATCGGTATACCGCTGCGAAATCGCATAGCCGGCGTAGGGAGAACCCGGGATGTTGCTTTTCCAGGTCTTGCCGTTGTCAAAGGATCGGGCAATGGCAGTACCGGAGGAAGGAACCATATCTTCCCCGATCCAGCCCATGTCAATCTGCATCTGGCTTTTGGCGCCCGAATGGGTAAAATAGACCTGAATTTCTCCCGAGGGGAGCTGCAGGATTTGGGGCTCCCAGTTGGAACCCCGATAGATCACCTGTTCCTCACCCCAAGTTTTGCCGTTGTCGCTGCTTTTCCGCATCATGATGCCGTTATAGGCATTGTCCTTGCGAAAATGATCTTTGGAACGGAACGAAGCAACCACCATTAATTCGCCGTTTTGCAACACGGCCGCATCGCCGTTGCAGTAGCAGCGCTCGTCGGCTTGTCCATTCACGGTGATCGGCGTCGCTTCGAATACCTTTTTCACCGGCTCCCAGTTAACCAGGTCGTAACTGCGGGTGTAAAACACATTGGCCCCAACGGAATTGTTGTGCCAGAACAAGATATACGACCCGTTCGGCAGCTTTTTGATCCGGGGATAATTGGCGGCCCCAACCGTCAGCGTATCCGGCATCACTGTCGTGTAGCCTCGGTAATCGAGCTCCAGACTGCTGGCTCCTTCGTCGCCCTCGTGAGAGTTGATCTTGGTACCGGGTGCCGGATCATTTCCAGGATCGGGCGGATTGGTCGTACCACCTCCGGAACTGCTGCCCGAGCTATCGCCTGGATTGGAGCCGGGTTCCCAGGGATCTTCCGGATTGGAGCTGGGGTCCCAGGGATCTTCCGGATTGGAGCCATCTTCAAAGGTCGGATCGGTCAGGCCGGATGGATCAGTCCAGTCCGACACGTCCCCTGCCAGAGAGGATTCTCCGCTGAAATCCTCCCCGCCGGATCCCGCTGGGCCCGGATCGTGCGGTTTGCAGGAACACAGAAACAGCATGGCGACGCCTATCGAAACAAGGCGCAAGCCCATCGGCGTTTTACTCATTTTACTCAAAGCTCCTCTCTTATTATCAAACTCTTCTATACTGGCACCCCTCAACGACCGGTTATTATCCCAGGTTCAGGGACATCCATTCGCTCGGAACGTTCCAGCGGATACCGCTCATGGCATCCTCGATGACCGATCCGCCTTTATCCTGGTTCTTAAGTACAATATGACAGAGAAGC
>CABQAA010000242.1 GCA_902461995.1 uncultured Oscillospiraceae bacterium
TCCGTCGTAGTCCCCGATCTCTAAAAAAACAACAGGCCGCCCCGATGAGAAACCGAAAAAACGGCTGTTCATCGGAGCGGCCTATCAGAAGAGGGGGCCGCTTGTGTACGCAGGAATGAGATATGCGTCCGCATGGGTTATTTCTGTGAAAAGGAAAGAAGATGGCGACAATAAAAAACGGTTCATTTCACGGTCAAACGGGTTCGTGCACTATAAAGCGTAAGGTCTTGATCTCAAAGGGACGGAACTGCAACGGCACGATCGTATCCGATTCCGCTTTTTCTGTTTGCAGAGGTACGCCGTTTTCTTCCAGCATGTCGGTCTCCAGCACCATGCCGGGAATACTGACGGACAAACGGGCAGCGGTGGCGGTTTTCTTTGCTTCATACAGGCGGATAATGACATCGCCGGAGCCATCCTCCGCAGGCTTGACGGTTTCCACGATCACGTTGGGGGCGTCCACCCGGAGCAGGGAGGCGCTGCCTGCCGCGCCGGCGTGCGTCAAGACGGGACAGTTGAAATCATAAGCCTCCCGCACCACGTCGGAATCGAGGAAGGAGTCATTCCAGACCAGAAAACTATAGGTGAAGATCTGTGTTCCACGGTCGGCGTCCGGATCGGGGGCGCAGGAAGAATGAAGCAGAGTAAGATTGATGCTGTTCCCCAGCACACTGACACCGTATTTGCAGTCGTTGAGCACCGCCGCGCCGCGTCCCGACTCAGCCAGCGCCGTCCACTTGTGGTTGCATACCTCGAAACGGTCGACATCGAAGGGCTGGGAGCGATGGGTGGGGCGCTTGATGTGGCCGAACTGAATTTCCTGAATGGCTTCCTCGGAATAGACCGAAACAGGGAAGCAGACCTTAAGCAGCTTGTGGCTTTCCTGCCACTCAACGGTGGTTTCAAAGTCCACGCGCCGGCTGTTCTTGCGCAGATGGATTTTTTGGCAAAGGACAGAATGGTTCAGCCGGCGGGTCACCTTCAGGGTCGCGCACAGCGGGCCGGCGGAGAGAATGGCGAGTTCGGCATCCTCCGGTAATTCCACCGGATTTGACTCATAGGTCAGATCCATATCCCACGCTTCAAACTGGCGGGGAATATTCTGGTACATCCGCATCTCGTTGCCCAGACCTTTGATCCATTCAGAGCCGGTCTGTTTATCCACGCAGGAGGTCATTTCGCCGCGCTGATTGAAACAGACGGACAGCCATTCGTTTTCCATCGTTGCGCCGTTCGCTGTAAGGAGAGCGGATACGCCTTGCGGTTCCAGTACGGGTTCTGCATTCTCGAGAGTTACGAAACCGCAGGAGGGAACCGTGACCAGCGTGAACAGGCCCTCTTCGGCTTGCTGGACCGGAAGGATACAGCCGCCCATCCGCGCCCCTTGGAAGGACGCCGGCAGCTTTACCAGAGCCTGACGCTCCCAGGAAAGGGAATTGAAGACGGTGATGCTGTCCCCTGCGGGGGATTGGCCGCAGATTACATCCATCGCGCTGTCACAGACGTTGGCGGCTTCGGCGAGGACCTTGTCATAAATCGCCTCTGCATCCCGATAAACCCGCCCGATGGAGGAGCCGGGCAGTACATCATGGAACTGGCAGAGCAGCACATTTTTCCAGGCGGCGTCCATGCGGTCAAGGGGGAAGGCGTAGGTATCCTCCGCCTGAGCCATTGTGCCGGCCAAAGCACCCCACATTTCCGCCTCACGCAGCGCAAGCTCGGATTTGCGGTTGCCTTTCTTGGTCCTGGCCTGCGAGGTTTGCACACCGCGGTGGCACTGGAGATAGAGCTCGCCTACATACACCTCGTCCGGTGTCTCGTTTTCGGCAAAAAATTCTGCCGGCGTGGACATCTTGGTTTTCGGGCAGCCCTCAAGGTCGCCTTCACGGCGGATAAATTCGATAAAATCGCGGGCGGGTCCGCCGCCGCCGTCGCCGTAACCGAAGGGCAGCAGGAAGGCGTCATATCCGGTCTTCTGCGCACGGCGGTTCCATCTTTCCACCAAATCGCCGGGATTGGTGTTGGAGTTGTAATTGTTGTGCATAAAGGAAGGAATCCGGGTGCCGTCCATGCCTTCCCAATAGAAGAAATTATAGGGGAATCGCTGTCCGCCGTTGTAACACCACCAGATTTTCTGAGTGGAAAAGGAGTCGATTCCACAGCCCTTCATAATTTGAGGCAGTGCGGCTGTGTAGCCGAATACGTCCGGAAGCCAAAGGAAATGGCTGTCTACTCCGAACTCCTCCCGAAAGAAGCGCTTTCCGTGTACAAATTGGCGGATGAGAGACTCGCCGGACGTGATATTGGTGTCCGCCTCCACCCACATGCCGCCTTCGGGAATCCACTGACCGGCGGCAACCTTCTCTTTGATCTTTTCATAGAGGGAGGGGTAGAGTTCCTTGACCATCTGATACAGATGAGGCTGGCTCTGCAGGAATTTGTATTCCGGATATTCCTCCATGTGGCGAATCTGAGCGGCAAAGGTACGCAGCACCTTCCGTTCGGTTTCTGCAAACGGCCAGAGCCAGGCAATGTCAATATGCGCGTGGCCAAACGCATAAAACCGGGGCATAGTGGAGCCATTTCTGCACGCAAGAAGCGGCGCAAGGGCCTCGCGCGCGGCACGGTAGCTGTTCTGCCGTTTGTCAGCGGGCTGCTCGAAATCCACCATACAGGAGAAAGCTTTCAGCCCTTCCCACAGCTTCTGATAACGCAGAGAGGTATCGGGAATGTGACGCATGAGTTCCCACAGCGCCTTGACATCGATGAGAAGCTGATACGCTGTTTCGTTCCACACCCCAAAGGTGCAATCGCCGAGATGGGTGCGCTTTTTCTGCGGATCGGCGCGCTTGAGCGATCCTGGAAGCACAGGGCCCACTTCACAGCCGGGAAAATCGTGGCCCGCATAAGCCTCGAATACGAGATCAAAGCTTTGACCGGGCACGCCGTTGGTGGTCAGAGTTTCGTCACAGACGAAATGGTGCTTTTCTATAATCCAGTCGGCACGGCGGGTGCCAAACGGTTTGCCGTCCACATACAGAGAGGCTTCGCCGCCGAGGTCAAGGTTCATCACAATGCGTTCGCCTGCGGCTTCCTCCGGCAGGGTGATCCGGCTGCGCAGCCAGAGATATTCCCATTCCTGCCCCCATGCGTCACCGGCCTTTATCGGCTGAAACTCCCCCTGCATGGCTGTTTGCAGATCAAGCCGGCTCATGGTCGGGCGGGCTTCAAACGTCATATCGCTCAAGGGACGATAGAGATCCTTGGCCAGCACACGCATCCAGTTCTGAATACGGTGTTCCCATTCCGCTTTGAGTTCCATAGTTTCGCTCCTTGTCATTGTAAGCTGCATATTCGCCGATATAGGCCATGGCATTTCCCGGCAATCAACGCACTGCCTCGATTCTAACATATACACTTGAGTAAGTAAAGAGCGCCTTTTATAAGCAGCGCATCTATATTGGATTTCAATAGTTTTCAGAGTTATAGCGGACGCCGTGCGTGAAAAATCAGATCTTACAGGCTTTGTAAAACTGTATAGACAGGGGACAAGGGAACAAAGCGGTGTTTTGTTCCCTTGTCTTTTTTAAACGAAGACATTATAATGGGAAACATGGGGGGGACTATATGAGCCAGAAAGTATGGAAGATCACCTGCGCGGCTTCGTTTTTGGTGTTTTTCGCGTTAGGTCTGCGATTTTGCATCCGAATTTTGATGTATACCCCCAATAGCGCGAGCGTCGCGATTATCGGCGGTGCGGACAGCCCCACGGCGATGTACCTGATCAAAACCATTCTTTTCCACAATCCGCTGTTCATCGTTGCACTGATTTCGTTCGTCTTGTTTGCCGTGTCTCTTACGGTATGGCTGGTCAAACGGTCTCATAAATCTTAAAGCACGGCCAGGGTTGAGGAAAGAGAGAAAAACGGCGGGCGATCCTCCGGGTGAACTTTCCGACATGCCAAGGCGGCCGACAGATTGGTCGGCCGCTTGTTTTTGCACGGA
>CABQAA010000243.1 GCA_902461995.1 uncultured Oscillospiraceae bacterium
ACCCGGGCGATATCCTCCGGGGCGGCTTCTCCGGTGAGCATCCGCCCTTCCGCAAGCCCCGGCATCACCACATCCGCCTCGCGGACGAAGGCGAGCAGAGTCTCCCGCATTTCCTCCCGGCTTTTCCAAAGCGACGGACGGATATTCGGATCGAAAAATACGGTTCCGGACTGCTTTTTGGCTTTCCGGAGAAGGGCGAACGCCGCCTCCCGGGTATGCGGAGACAGCGCGGGGAATATCCCCGTGAGGTGCAGTGCCCAGAAACCGTCAAACGGTACGCTTTCCACATCCTCCGGCCCGAAAAAGGACGCGGCGGAGCCTCGCCGGTAATAAAAGATATCGGGGTCTCCCTGCGCGGTTTTGGATTTGAGCATCAGCCCCGTGGGATGTTCCGCCGTCATCCGGACGCCGTCGAGCGGGATGCCTTCCTGTCGAAGCGCACGGCGGATGCGATACCCGAAGGGGTCGTCTCCCAACCGTGTCAGATACGCCACCCGATGCCCGAGGCGGCGGAGCCCCACCGCGACATTGAATTCCGCGCCCGCCACGGCGGTGTGAAAAGACTCCACTCTGTCGAGCGAGCCGGCCTCTCCGGCGATCAGCAATCCCATTGGTTCCCCGGCCAGCAAAACGCCGTCAGTCATCCCCGCCCTCCCCCTTCCCCGCGCCTGTGCGGCGGCGGTATTCGTCCCAGACGGTTTCAAACCAGCCGTCCGGGTGAGGCAACGGCCGGACCGGGCAAAAGGCGGAGGCGAAGCCGGTATCTGTCCGAACCGTCCGCATCCATCGGTTATCCGGCAGCGGCGTTGGCGGTTTATACGCAAAGCCGGGCAAAGCGGGGTGAATCCGCATCCCGTCCGGGTGTATCACCAGGGCGGATCCCCTCGTCCCGGTCCGCGCCGCGGCTTCCCGCATAGCGGACAGGACGGCGAGCTGGGTGACGAGGAGATCCCGGGTTTTGAAGAAATCGAACAGCTCTTCCGGTCCTGCAAGGTGCAGACCATCCGGGAAGAGCGCGAGCATCCCCTCAAGCGTCCTCTCCATCTCCGCCATGCGGGTCTCGTCCCGGATATGGGCGGCCGCGAGACTCATCGCCCTCTGCCGCTCCCACCGTATATCCCGAACGTTCGCAGCCCCCGTCTGCTGCAGCGCCCGGCCGCAGAGACCCAGCAGGGCCGCCGCCTCTTCGCCGGCCAGTTCGGTAAAGGCCGACGGGCATTCGGTATCCGGTTTTGTCGTATAGGCGATGTGCTCCGCCGCCCGCAGAGAACCCACCTGGGCCGCGTTGAGGGCGCTGCCGCCCGGGCGGCGGACGCCGAAGGTTCCCGCGGCCTCTCCGGCAACATACAGCCCCCGGACGGTGGACTGCCAATCCGCATCCACCGCGATGCCGCCGTTGTGATGCTGGGCGCACACCCCGATTTCGAGGGGCTCCGCCGCGAGATCGATCCCGTGCGTTTTGTAGAGGTCGATGGCGAGCGGGTTCATTTTCTTCAGCCTGGCGAGTGGCGTGAGCAGCAGGGCGTCCGAATTCTTGAGGTAGCGGCGCGCCTCGTCCCCGATGCCGCCGAACCCGTTTTCGAGACCGGCCGGATCGGTGCGAAAATCGAGAAAAACCCGACGGCCGAGATCGAACATCTCGTGGTGGACGAGGATATCGATCAGCGAGGACCCCTGTATCTTTTCGGTGTCGAACGGCCACTGATAGCCTTTTAAAAATACCCGGTCGAGTGCCCGGCAGGGATCGTCAAAATACGCGGGAAGAAACTCCCGCTCCACGCCGTCCGCATCGACCGAGATGTAGCGGGGCAGCACCTGCTGATAGGTGCCGGACACATTCCAGCGGAACGAGGTGGAGGCCAGGCCGTACTGCCATTCCTGCAGGTTGGCGGCCTCGGCCCCGGCCTCGAGCGCCAGGCCGGTCATGCCGGTCTGGCTTTCGGGATACACCGAGGTGGCGTAGCAGCTAGCCGGTCCCCCTGTCGCCAGGATAACCCGCTTCGCCCGCACGACGGTCAGGCCGTAGCCGGGCGCGCCGCAGGCGTTCCGATCGAGGCAGAGCAGCCCCTCCACCCCGCCGTCCGAGACGAGCAGCTTCACTGCGCACAGCCCGTCGAGAATCGGGATGCCCTTGCCGCGGACGGAGCGTTCCAGGCATTCGGTCATATACCGGCTGGTCAGCGGGCCTGCGCTGGTCGCCCGCTGACGCGGATCGTGGTCGGTTTTGTATCCCACATATTCGCCGTAGGCGTTGGTGGGAAAGGGGACGCCGAGATTCGCGAGCTTGATGAACGCCCTCACCGAATTCGCCGCCTCGGCGAGGGCGGTGTCTCCGTTTACGCCGCCGCCCGCGAACAGATCCTCCGCCATCCGGGCGACGCTGTCCTCCCCGTCGCTCGCGAGGCTGAGTTTATAATACGTCTGCTTGTCACTCCCCGTGTTGCGGCTGGTGCCCATCCGGACCCCCTCAGTGAAAACCGCGATGTCCGTCCGCCCGAGGTCGTACAGCCAGTCCGCTGCGTTGAAACCCGCGCAGCCCGACCCCACGACCGCCACGTCCAGGGAGATCAGGGGCAGGGTCTGCTCCCCCGCCCGTATCGTTGTCCGAATCATGACGCCCTCCTTACAGGCGGCGGATATGGAAGCCGCCGTCGGCGTTGAGCACCTGTCCGGTGGCAAAATCCAGACGGCCGCTGACTGCGGCCATGACGCAGTCCGCCACGTCCTTCGGCTGGCCGAACCGCCGGATCGGCGTCACCCCGTCCGCGATGAGCTTTTCGTATTTTTCCCTCACCACGGCCGTCATATCGGTCAGGATGATCCCGGGCCGCACCTCGAAAACCGGAATCCCCTCCTCAGCCAGCCGGTCCGCGAACAGCTTGGTCACCATCGAGATGCCCGCCTTGCTGATACAGTACTCGCCCCGGTTGGTGGACGAGGTGTAGGCCGACATCGACGCGATGTTGACGATCCGGGGGGTGTAATCCTCCGCCTCCGCTTTTTGAAATTCCAGCATCAGGTTCGCCGCAGCCTGGCACATGAAAAAGGTACCTTTGAGGTTGATGTCCATGAGAAAATCGTAGCTTTCCTCGGTGGTTTCGAGCAGGTCCAGCCGTACGCGCGGCGCCACGCCGGCGTTGTTGACGTGCACATCCAGGCGACCGTACCGCGCCCGCACCTCGTCGGCAAAGTGACGGCGGTCCTCCGTCCGGCTGATGTCACAGCGGATATAATCCGCGTCGATCCCCTGAAGCCGCAGACCATCCACCACCGGCGCCGCCTCCTCGGCCGGGACGACGTCGGACAGCAGGACGGCATAGCCCGACCTGCCGAGTTCTTCCGCGATGGCCAGGCCGATCCCCCGGCGGGATCCCGTGACCGATGCGATTTTCTTCATAGCGCAGTCTCCTTTATATGGTTAATAACCGGCCCTTACGTGCTGCAAAGCGTGCAGGTGCTATACGCCGGCCTGTTTGAGCACATCCCGCCGATAATAGGGCATATACGCTTCGGCGTCCCGCACCACGCAGCCGGCCACACTGCCCGCCCGCATCAGGGCCGAACATTTGCCGCAGGCGATGCAGCATTTTTTCGGATCCATCCGCCCGGTCTCGAGCAGGTTCCGCGCAAAAGCGGGATAGGCGAAGGCCTCCCGGCCGAAGCCAGCGAGCGCGGCCCCGCCCGAGGCTATCATCCCGGCGGCCAGATTCCCCGCGAACTGCCGCATGTAGGAAAGACCCGAGGCCACCACGGCCGCCTCCGGCACCGCCTGCTGAATCGCGGACACACAGCGGCACATCCGCGCCACCCCGGCAAAGGGATGCTCGGGAGAGGGATACGGCCCGTCGTCATATGGACGATTGACATGAGGGTTGACGTACGGGTTGCCGATCGTGATATCCAAGAGGGGCATCCCTTCCTCCCGCACCAGCTGCAAAACCAGCCGTTTCGGCTCGTCCAGATCGGGTTCGGAGACGCCGTCG
>CABQAA010000244.1 GCA_902461995.1 uncultured Oscillospiraceae bacterium
AAGACGGCCATCAGGGTGGTGTCCCCATTGTTGAAGGCGTTGTAGAACTTCTCCGGCAGCACCTCCATCGGGATGGTGACATCGGCCAGGGTGTCGTACCACAGCACCGATTCGACGTGATCCACCTGTTCGACCTTTTCCTTGAGCGCGGCGACCTCTGCGGGTTTCATCCCTTCCACCATGACCATGGAGAAGGCGCCTTTTCCGAAATCGTCCAGCAGGATGTTCTGTCCCTTCACCGTATCGATGTCGCCGGGCAGATAATCGAGCATATCGTAATTGATCCGCACGTTCAGCATGCCGATGACCGAGGGGATCAACAGCAGAACACAGAGAATCAGAATGGGAATGCGGAATCGGACAATCCCTTTGCCGAGCTTAATCATACGCAACGCCCTTTCAAATTTACTTAACTAATGTTGACTTTTTAACTGGTATATATTATACTTATGAAAGTTCAAAACACAATAATCAGTATAGTATCAAACTGTGCGTTTATTAACGTGGACAAGACAAAGGAACGGTTACTGGCCAGAATCTGCGGATGTGTTGAGTAAGGGACGGGTGGAGATGGACGAGAAAAAGGTGGACCGGCGGGTCCGGAAAACCAAAAAGCAGCTGCGGCAGGCCCTGACGGTGCTACTGCAGGAAAAACCGATCAAGGATATCACGGTCCGGGAGATTGCCGACATGGTGGATATCAACCGGGGGACGTTCTATCTGCATTACAAGGACGTTTTCGACATGCTGGAGCAGATTGAAAACGACATCTTCGAGGAATTCAACGATCTGATCCAGGCCCATCCGCCCGCCGAGGATGTAGGAAAGCCGCTGCCGCTCCTCACCGATGTGTTTACGTATTTTGCGGCCAATGCGGACATGGCCATTGCGCTCATGGGGCCGAACGGCGACCACGCGTTCATCGACAAGCTGAAGAATCTGGTGAAGGAACGCTGCTTTTATGACTGGATGCAGGTATACAGCGGCAGCGATTCCCAAAAATTCTCCTATTTTTATGCTTTTTTGGTATATGGCTGCATTGGCCTGTTCCAGAACTGGCTGGAGACCGGAATGAAGGAAACACCCGAGGAGATGGCGGCACTGGCCGAACAGATGATTCTGACCGGCGTCAAGGTGCTGGAATAATACCCCCGAACGCAGAAAGACAGGGATCCGGAAGGTCCCTGTCTTTTTTGCTATGCCGATTTTCTGCCGCGCGTTATACGGACGGCGTCCGCGGCCGGGCCGATGCGGCCGGATCGGCGCGCCCCGCCCGGATTTCGGCGATATACTCTTTGGGGGAGAGCAGCATCACGGATTTGAAAACCTTGGAAAAATACAGGGGATCCCGGTACCCCGACAGCGCGGCGATATCCTTGATATTGGAGAGGCCTTCCCCGACGAGCATACAGGCGTGCTGGATCCGCAGGGTGCGCAGGTATTCCGAAAAGCCGACGTGCAGCACCTTTTTAAGGGCCTCCGACAGATATTTCCGGTTGTACTGGTACCGCGCGCAGATGGTTTCGAGGGAGAGGTCGGGCGATGTGTAATGGTCGTCGATGTATTTCTTGATCTGTAAAATATTGTCCGCCGTCTTGGACAGCTTTTCTTCCTGACAGGTGTTGTTCGAGAGTACCGACAGGGTATAGAGCAGCACCGATTCGGACAGCATGTCGAGATTGTACGGGGTCGTCATGTTCAGGGCGCCTGTCCAAAAGGCCTCCATCGTATCGTAACCGTGGAATACGCAGTTCCCGGGATGAATCTTCATTTCTTCCAGGATCCGGCCCGCCCGGATCCCCAGAAACGAGATATACAGATAATGCAGGCTGTCGTCACCGGCTTCGATGACGAACGGCGTGGAGGGAAAGGTGAAAAAGAGATCGCCCTTCGCGATGTCCGCGCTTTTCTGGGTGTGGCAGAGACGGCCGCGGCCCTCGGTGACGAGATAGAGCATATAGGTGGATTTGGTGATGAATTGGTTCCGCTGGGGGATGACCGTTTCATAGACGAAATTGACGGTGTTGATCTGATCACCGCTGCTTCGCGTGGGCACGAATTTGCAGATATTATAGTCCATATTTCAGTCCCTCCGGCCGGGAAATTTTGAACGACTGCTGATCCTCAGTATAAACGAACGCCGGCATGTCGTCAATCGGAATTCTGGAATTTGACCATATATAGGTGGATAGATTCCATTTACGATCCCAGACGCCCGCATTATAATGAAACCGGAGACATAGGGAACGAAACGGGAAGGGCGTTGACCATATTGGCCAATCGGAAAATCCGCATCGGCGTATTGGGGGCCTTTCGGGGAAACAGTATGATCCGTTTCTGCCGCGAGAACGGAGAGGCGGAGCTGGCGGCGGTCTGCGACCGGAACGAACAGGTTTTGGCCCCGCTTCGGGAAGAGCTGCAGACCGAGGCCGTTTGCTGCTGCAGCTCGTTTGAAGAGTTCCTGCGCCAGGATATGGACGCGGTGGTGCTGGCAAACGACGCCACCGGTCACGCCCCGCTCGCGATCCGCTGCCTGGAAGCCGGCCGGCACGTCTACAGCGAGGTTGTGCCGGTTCAGACCATGCAGGAGGCGGTCGAGCTTGTCGAAGCGGTCGAACGGAGCGGGCTGGTCTACGCGTACGGCGAAAATTACTGCTACATGCCCGCCCCGCGCGAAATGCGACGGCTCTACCGGGAAGGGGCCGTTGGGGAATTTGAATACGGCGAGGGCGAATACATACACAACTGCGAGCCGATCTGGCCCGCCATTACCTACGGGGATCCGGAGCACTGGCGGAACAACATGTACGCGACATTTTACTGCACCCATTCCATCGGGCCTCTCCTCCATATCACCGGGTTGCGTCCGGTGAGAGTGACCGGGTTTGAGGGGACCAAAACCGAGCGGAAAATCCGCTGCGGCGCCAAGGGCGGCAGCTTCGGCATGGAAATGGTCGAGCTGGAAAATGGCGGGATCCTCAAAAGTATCCACGGGGATCTCTACCGCGATTCGGTCTGGTACAGCCTGTACGGGTCCAAAGGACGGATGGAAAGCGGCCGGGAACAGGCGGGCGGGGTATCCCTTCTGCATGTCGAGGCCGACGCGTATTCCGGCGAATACGCGGGCCGACCGGTCAAAACCTACACGCCCGCCGACCGCTTCAGCCGGACGGCCGCGGCGTTCGGGCACAACGGCTCCGACTTTTACGCTATGCACCATTTTATCGCCAAACTCCGTGGCCGGGCGGATGCGGATACCATCGGCGTCTACGAGGCGCTGGACATGTTTCTGCCGGGGCTGTTCGCCTACCGCTCGATTCTGGCGGGCGGAATTCCGACGGACATTCCCGATCTTCGCAGCAAGGCTGTGCGGGACCGCTACCGGGACGATACCGCGTGTACCGATCCCACTGTCGCGGGAGACCGCCTGATTCCGGCCTTTTCGAAAGGAAACCCCGACATTCCGCAGGTCGTCTACCGCAACATGCGGGACTTGTGGATGAGAGGAGAAGCCCCATAACGGGTTACAACCGCTTCAATAAAAGGAGGACACCAACATGCTCTACATTCTGGATACGGCCGATCTGGAGGCCATCCGGCACGCCAACGATTTCTATCCGCTCGCAGGCGTGACCACCAACCCATCCATCATCGCCAAGGAAAAGACGGATTTCTGGAAGCTCACGAAGGAGATCCGGGCGGCCATCGGCCCCGACAAGATGCTGCACGTGCAGACCGTGCAGCAGACAGCCGACGGCATGATACGGGAAGCCGAGCTCTTAAAAAAAGAGCTCGGCGGCGATCTGTATGTCAAAATCCCCATCGGCGAAGAGGGGCTGAAGGCCACGATGGAGCTGAAAAAACGGGGGATCGGCGTGACCATGACGGCAATTTTCACCCCGGCGCAGGCTCTGATCGCGGCCAAGTCGGGCGCGTCGTTCGTGGCGCCTTACGTCAAC
>CABQAA010000245.1 GCA_902461995.1 uncultured Oscillospiraceae bacterium
CATATCGGCGGCTGCCGGACCATTCAGGAGAAAACCGGCTGCCTGGTCTATGCGTCCGGAATCGAAGCGGCGTTTACCCGAGATCCCATCCTGGAACCCGCGTTTTTATATGGAGGCTGCCCGCCCCGGGCACTGCGCGGTAAATTCCTGATGGCGGCGGCATGCGAAGCGTCGCTTTTCCCGGATCCGCTTCCCGGCGGACTGACGGCGGTGCCGCTTCCGGGCCACAGCTTTGAGATGATCGGTTTCCGGACGTCCGACGATGTGGTTTTTCTCGCCGACAGCTTGGCGGGGGAGACGGCACTCGAAAAATACCCGATCGCCTACCTCTATGATGTGCGCGCGTATCTCGAATCTCTTGACGCCGTCGAGCGGATGCAGGCCGCCCTCTTCGTCCCGTCTCATGCTCCCGCCGTCCCGGATATCCGGCCCCTCGTTTCGGTCAACCGGGCCAAACTGGCGGACAATCTGCGGATTTTAGCTTCCTTCTGTGTGCAGCCGAAGAGCTTTGAGGAGCTGCTCAAGGCCTTTTTCGACCGGAACGCGCACGGTCTGGATATGACGCAGGCGGCACTTGCAGGCAGCACCATCCGTTCCTATTTGGCGTATCTTGAAGAAGAAGGAATCCTGGAACCGATCATAGCGGAAAATCGTCTGTTGTGGAAAGCGGTTAACCCGGATGCTGTGGACGCCGGATCCCCGGATCGATAAATCCGGGGGACTGTCTCTACATATCGAAGAAACGGCTTGAACATCAGGTTCAAGCCGTTTCTTTTGTCATCATGTTTTTACACGCCCGCTGCGGTTAACATACCGCAGCGGGCGTGTACGTTTGGTGAATCGTCAAGATAGGAAAGCGGCGTCAAAATCCGCGGGAACTGCCTCCGCCTCCGAAGCTGCCGCCCCCTCCGCTGAAGCCTCCGCCGCCTCCAAAACCACCTCCACCAAATCCTCCGCCGGTGAAGCCGCCGAATCCGCCTCCGCGTCCTCCGCGGCCGCGGGGACCTCCCAGGAAGAGGAAGATCCCGCTCCGGCTGAGCCCAAAGACGACGGCCAGCACCACCATCACCACCAGGATCTCCACAATCAGGGATCCGCCGCCTTCTTCGTCCGAATCCGGAACCGGCGTGTATCCGGATTCGGGGGAGAGGTTGTATTCGATGTAGACCTCGTTGATCAAGGCGTTGTACGTCTGTTGCATCCCGCTCGAAAAATCGTTTTCCCGGAATGGGGGCAGAGCGTATTGATCGAGCAGTCTGCCAGTCTTGGCGTCGGTCAGCTCGCCTTCGAGGCCGTAACCGACTTCGATGCGAACCTTGCGCTCCTGGAGCGCGAAGATCAGCAGAGCGCCGCTATTTTTTTCCTTATCGCCAACACCCCACTGCCGTCCCAGCTGTAGGCCGAAATCCTCGATATTCATGCCGTCGAGGGTCGGAACGGTGACGGCGACCACCTGGGCTTTGGTTTTTTCATAAAGCTGCGCGCCCGCCTGATAGATCCGGTCCTCATCCTCCGACGATATGACGTCGGCGAAATCGTTGACGAAGAACCGATCGGTCGGGTTCCACCGAATGGCCGCGGCGGCAGGGGTACAGAGCCAAATGGTGAGCCACAGTACGCTCAGCACTGCGGCGGCCACTTTTTTCATAACCATGTCCGTCCTTTCACGGATATCCGGGCCTTACGCCCATCCTCCTCATAGTCGCGCGGGCGGATCAGAAGTTGACCGTGGGATTGCTCGTCGCGGATTCGCTCGCCTGGAAGCCCGTGGCCTTTTCAAATCCGAACATCCCCGCGATGATCGAGGTGGGGAAGCTGCGCAGCTTGGTGTTATAGGCCTGCACCGCCTCGTTATAGTCCCGGCGGGAGACCTTCAGGCGGTTTTCCGTCCCTTCCAGCTGATCCTGCAGGGCGCGGAAATTTTCGCTCGCCTTCAAATCGGGATAACTCTCGACAACGACACGGAGTTGTCCCAAAGCGGCGCTGAGCTGATTGTCCGCCTCGATCCGATCCTCCATCGTCGTGCTGCCGGCCAGTTTGGCGCGCGCCTCGGTCACAGCGGTCAAAACCTCTTCTTCATGGGAGGCGTAGCCTTTGACCGTGCTGACGAGGTTCGGAATCAGATCGGCCCGCCGCGTCAGGTCCGCGTCCACGTTGGATGCCTTGGCCTGCACGTTTTCATCCGCGGCAACCAGGCCGTTGTATGCGGAAAAGCACCAACCGACCAGACCGATCACCAGCACGACAACGACCGCTAATACGCTGAGCCCAATGATTGTGCCTTTTTTCAAAATCATCTCGACCTTTCTATTGAGTTTGCTTTTGGATGCTATTTGTATTGTATAGTATACCAATCCACTGTGCAAGTATTTGGTTAAATATTTAACAATAGTTTACAGTTTCGCCATAATTCCTCGTGAAAGAGACAGGGAACCGGCACGGAGATTTAGCAGGCGGCGGAAAGAAAAAAGCGGGATCCCTCCTGCTTCGGCAGGATCCGACGGGTTGCGCGGCTATAATATAGAGTATGGACGAGAGGGGGGAAGCCGATGCCGGTCATTTACCTGGATGTATTAATTGTACTCAACTGGTTCATCGATTATCTCCTGTTGTCATCCACGGCCCGGATTCTCCGTCTGCCCTTCAGGCGGTGGAGGATGGTACTGGGGGCTTTGCTCGGAGGCGTCAGTTCCTGTCTGATTTTTCTGCCTGCACTGCCTTTTGCGCTGTCCCTACTCATCAAGGCAGTGACGGGCAGCCTGATCGTCTTGGCGTCCTTCCCCTGGCTCGGCATCCGGTCTTTCGGCAAACAGCTTCTGGTTTTTGTCGTCCTGTCGGCTTTGTTTGCCGGGGTGGCGACGGCGGTATGGTATTTTGCCGCCCCCGCCGGCTTTGCAGTGGTAAACGGGGTGGTGTATTACGATGTGCCCCCGCTTCTGCTGGTGGGACTGACCGTCCTGAGCTACGGAGGCATTCGTCTTTACGACCGGGTGATCCGGAAAAAGGCGCCCCTCAACCGGGAATACATCCTGACGCTTGATCTCGGATCGGGAGAGGTTCGGCTCCGAACTCTTTATGATACCGGCCTGCATCTGACCGAGCCGTTTTCCGGAAGTCCCGTTGTGGTTGTCCGTCAGGCGGCGGTTTTCTCCAGGCTTCCGGAAGCGCTGCAGGAAGCCCTGTCCATACGGGACCAGCCCGGCTGTCCGCTGATGGCAACCGAATCCGGAGCAGCACAGGCTGTTGCCTCCCGGCTGCGCATGGTGCCGTTTCAGAGTGTGGGAGGAGATGGACTTCTGCCGGCTTTTCAGGTGAAAAAAGCACTGGTATCGGGTCCGGGGCGGCCGTCCAAGGATATCACAGGTGTGTACATAGCTCTGACCCCGGAACTCGGACGCGGCGAATATGAGGCGCTGTTCGGCAGTGATATCGGGGATTTCCTCGCATAAAACCCGTCGGTCTTCTGGCAAAGAAAGGTATGGTAATCATGATAGGGATGATTCTGCGCAATCTTCTGATGCGCGCCGTTTTGTGGTGGAAACGGAAAACCGCGCGTCGGTTGGGAGAGGGCGTTTATTATATCAACGGGGCCGACACGCTGCCCCCGCCGTTGAATCCCGCCGAAGAGGCGGAGGCGATCCGCCGCGCAGCGGAAGGAGATGGGGAAGCCAGGGATTTGCTGATCACTCATAATCTGCGGTTGGTGGTGTACATTGCCCGCAAATTCGAAAGTTCGGGCGTGGGAATCGAGGACTTGATCTCCATCGGTACCATCGGGCTGATCAAGGCGATCAACACCTTCTGTCCCGGCCGGAATATCAAGCTCGCGACCTATTCCTCCCGCTGCATCGAAAATGAAATCCTGATGTATCTGCGAAAAAACACCCAACTGCGCAACGAGCTCTCCATCGACGAGCCCCTCAA
>CABQAA010000246.1 GCA_902461995.1 uncultured Oscillospiraceae bacterium
CATCAGCGCGCTGCCGCATGCGTTCCCCGCGATTTTGGGGGCGGGACAGCCCATGTTGATATCGATGACATCGGGCCGGACTTTCATGGCGAGCACGGCCGCCTGCGCCATTCTGGCCGGGTCGTCCCCGAACAGCTGAACGGCGGCCGGGCGCTCCTCCTCATCCAGCGTAAGGAGATCTTCGCTTTTTGCGTCTCCGAAGCAGAGGCCTTTGCAGCTGACCATCTCCCCGACCACATACGCGGCGCCGTAATCGACGCAGATACGGCGGAACGCCCGGTCGGCCACCCCCGCCATGGGAGCGAGCGCCGCCCGCCCGCGGATTTCCACATTTCCGATTACCATGCGTGTCAGTCCTCCGGATCGTCCGAGAATTCCAGAATATCTCCCGGCTGGCAGTTGAGGACTTTGCAGATCGCATCCAGCGTTGAAAAACGGATGGCCCGCGCTTTATTGTTTTTGAGTATGGAAAGGTTGGCCAGCGTGATGCCGACTTTGTCGGACAGCTCCGTCAGCCCCATTTTTCGTTTAGCCATCATGACGTCCAAATTGACCAGTATCGCCATGCGTTACACGCCTTTCCGCGGGTCTTCGTCATATCGTCATATCGTTTTCTTCTTTAAACCGGGTTGCCTGCCGGAAAAGCTCGGCAAAAACAAAAAGAATGAGGCCGAGCAGCCCGAAAACCATGCAGACCAGCGCCATAAAGAACCGCGCAACCCAAAAAATGGCTACAAAATAGAAGGAGGCAAGAACCAGGCACAGGATGCCGAGCAGACGCAGGCGCCGGACCGTATCCCGGCAGAACGGCCGGTTTTGATTGACATTGTGCATGATACCCCGCGCCTGCCACAAAATGAATTCCGCGACAAATCCGGAAATCAGGAGGACGACCAGGTATTTTTCATACCAGAGTCCCTCTTCTCCCGGATAGCTTTTCGTAGTCCAGGTGACGCTCCAAGGCAGGGAAATCATGAGGCCGAGATCCAGAAGCATCATCAAAAGCAGGCCGATTTCAATGACGCCGCTGAGGCCCTTTTTACTCAAGGTCTTCATCGTCCTTGCCGCCTTTCTTGCGGTAATCGCAGAGGAAAAACTCTATGACGATTTATTATACAGCTTTCAACGCGGCAGGTCAACCATGTTCCGTCGAATCGGCGGAATAGGGGAGCGTATTCCCGCTCCGGAGACGGAGCGGCAGGGGATATGGGCTGCCTGCGCGACTTTTTTCCAATCGGCTCTTGCTTTTCCAGTTCGTTTCCTTTATGATATACATATTCGCTTTAAATCGCAACGGTTTAAACCAATAAAGCGAAACGGAGGGTGAACGGTATGACAAAAGAGATGGTGATCTGGCTGACGATCGCCGTATATGCCGTGTTTATTCTGGCGGTGGGCCTTTGGGGGCGGCGGACCTCGAAGACTATTACGGATTTCACGGTCGGAGGCCGCAACGCCGGCGCCTGGATGTCGGCATTTTCCTATGGCACGGCGTATTTTTCCGCCGTCATGTTCATCGGATATGCAGGCAAGAGCGGTTGGGACTATGGCCTGTGGGCCGTGCTGCCGGGCATCGGCAACGCCATCATCGGCTCCCTGCTCGCCTGGCTGGTGCTGGCTAAACGGACGAGAGAGACGACCAGACGGCTGAAAATCAAATCCATGCCTCAGTTTTTCGAAAAGCGGTTCGGCGGCCAGCCGATGAAGCTGTTCTGTGTCGCCGTGATTTTTATTTTTCTACTGCCGTACTCGGCATCGGTCTATAAAGGGCTGACCAGCGTGTGCGCGGTGCTGCTGAAGGTTGACGAGCGGGTGTGCATGATCGTGATCGCCGTGGCCGCGGCGGCCGTGGTGGTGCTCGGCGGTTACGCCGCGACCCTGAAGGCGGATTTTATCCAGGGGCTCGTGATGCTTGCCGGCGTGATTGCCCTGATCGCCGCGGTGATACGCTGTGATCAGGTGGGCGGCCTGTCCGCAGGGATGGCGGCCATCACGGAAGCGACCAAGAACCTGCATCTGACGGCGGCCCAGCATATCGGATTGTGGGCCACGGTGCTGATGACGTCATTCGGCACCTGGGGTCTGCCCCAAATGATTCATAAATACTACGGCATCCGGGACGATCGGGAGGTGCGCCGCGGGACGGTGATCTCCACGGTGTTCGCGCTGGTGGTCGCGGGCGGCGGGTATTTCATCGGTTCTTTCTCTCGCCTGTTCTTCACCGAGCTGCCCTCTCCGCCCACAGGCGGCCCCGGTCATCCGGACTATCTCGTACCCAACATGCTCGATCATTCCGGACTGCCTACCATTCTGGTCGGTGTGGTGCTGGTGCTGCTCATCGCGGCGTCGGTATCGACGCTGTCGTCCATCACCATCACAGCTTCCAGTACCCTGACGATGGATCTGATCCAGCCTCGGGTGCCTCGCCTCGATAAAGTGAAGGCGGCCCGGCTGACCAAAGGGCTGTGTCTGCTGTTCGTGATCTTTTCCTATGCCATCGCCAACAGCAAGACTCCTATCCTCGATATGATGTCCTATTCCTGGGGCATCATTTCGGGTTCCTTTCTCGCGCCCTATGTGATAGCCCTGTATTGGAAGGGCATCAACCGTGCCGGGGCCTGGGCGGGGATGATCGGCGGGTTCGTCACGGCGCTGCCGCCGCTGCTCGCGCAGCTGTTCTTCCCGGACGCCAGCCTGCCCTTCTTCGGCCCCCTCAAAGGCCTCGGGCCCCATTTCGCCTGCCTTGCCATGGCGGTGTCTCTTCTGCTGTGTCTGATTGTCAGCCTCATAGCCAAAAAGGCGGAACTGAAGAGTGCGGCGCCCAACGAGGCGTTTTACGACAAAGGCGAACCGGAGGCGGCTGTGGTATCGTGAGGCCGAGGCGGGGCGGATAGCCTGTTTTCTATACGATCCATACATCTCCCGACGGCCGCGGCTCGAGAGGGCGGGATTCGGGAAAATTCTGCAAATTGGATGTGCGCGGCTTTACAATTATCCCGAACCGGGGTAAAATAAAAAGGAACGACCCCGAACGGAAGGGCCGAAGCCTTCCAAACTGGAAAAGGGTGTGCGGTAATGGCAAAAACAATCTGGAATCCCGAGATGGAGTGCATGGGCCGCAAAGAGCTCGAGGCGCTCCAGCTCGAGCGGCTGAAAGCGCTCGTTGACTACTGTGACCGGACGGTGCCATTCTATCACAATCGTCTGGCGGCCGCAGGCGTCACGGCGGATAAAATCAAGACCCTGTCGGATGTGCAGTATATCCCCTATACCACCAAGGCGGATCTGCGGGACACCTATCCCTTCGGGATGTTCAGCGTGCCCCGCAAAGAACTCGTGCGCATCCACGCCTCCTCCGGCACGACCGGGAACCCCACCGTGGTCGGGTATACCAGAGAGGATCTCGAACAGTGGTCCGAACAGGTGGCGCGCCTGGTGGTCGCCGCGGGCGCCAGTGACGAAAGCCTCGTCCAGATCTGCTTCGGCTACGGGATGTTTACCGGAGCGCTGGGCCTGCACTACGGGCTGGAACGGATCGGCGCGACCGTGATCCCCACCTCCTCCGGCAATACGGAGAAGCAGCTTAAATTTATGCGGGATTTCGGTACCGATACCATCGTCGCCACCCCGTCCTACTGCCTCTATTTGGCCGAGGCGGTCAAGGAGCGGGGGGAGGAATTCCCTCTCGATCAGTATCATCTAACCCTCGGCCTGCTGGGCAGCGAAGGCTGCACGCCCGAGCTGCGGAATCAGATCGAACAGAGCTGGGGCGGCGGCTTCTTCGCAACCGACAACTACGGCATGTCCGAGCTCAACGGCCCCGGCATGTCGGGCGAATGTCGGGAGCGGTGCGGCTTACATATCAACGAGGATCATTTCCTGTGTGAGGTCATCGATTCGAAG
>CABQAA010000247.1 GCA_902461995.1 uncultured Oscillospiraceae bacterium
GACGCGCGGCCGCCTGAAAATTTTTTTCGGCTATGCGGCCGGTGTCGGTAAGACCTATTCCATGCTGGAGGCTGCCCATGCCGCCAAAAACAGCGGCGTGGACGTGCTGTGCGGCTATATCGAACCCCACACCCGGCCCGACACTCTCGCCCTGCTCGACGGTCTCGAAGTCCTGCCTCCTCTGGAACCGGCATACAAAGGCGTCAAGCTCCGGGAATTCGATCTCGATACCGTTCTGGCCCGTCGCCCGTCGCTCGTCCTGGTGGATGAGCTGGCCCACACCAACGCCGACGGATGCCGCCATGTCAAACGATACCAGGACGTCGAAGAGCTGCTCGGGGCGGGTATCGACGTCTATACCACGGTCAACGTCCAGCATATCGAGAGCTTGAACGACATTGTGGCGTCGGTGACGGGTGTCACGGTGCGGGAACGCATTCCCGACCGGGTGTTCGACGGCGCCGACCAGGTCGAGCTGGTGGACATCGAGCCGGAAGATCTCATCGCCCGTTTGAATCAGGGGAAAATCTACCGGACGGAACAGGCACAGAAAGCGCTCGACCACTTTTTCACCGTCGATCATCTCCGTTCGCTGCGGGAGATCGCGCTGCGCCGCACGGCCGACCGGGTCAACCGTCTGGCCGAGCGGGCCAAGCTGTCCTCCCCCGACGCGGATTACTATATCGGGGAACATATCCTGATCTGCCTCTCCTCCTCCCCGTCCAACGCCAAGGTCATCCGCACCGCCGCCCGCATGGCGTCGGCTTTCCACGGCACCTTCACGGCTCTGTTTGTCGAAACCCCGTCTTTTTCGGCCATGTCGGAGGAAAACCGGACAAGGCTGCGGGAGCATCTTAAGCTGGCCGAGCAGCTCGGCGCCAAGATTGCCACGGTCTACGGCTCCGATATCGCCCTCCAGATCGCGGAGTTCGCCCGTCTGGCCGGCGTGTCCAAAATCGTCATCGGGCGGACGAATACAAGACGCCGCTGGTATCCGGCCCCGTCTTTCTCGGAACGGCTGACCCTGCTCGCTCCCAATCTCGACATCTACATCATCCCGGACCGGGAAACCCCCGTCTACAAAACCCGGCGAAAGCTCCTGAACCGGCCCTCCTTTTCTGCCGTGGACGCCTTCAAGGCCGTCGGTATCCTCGCCGCCGCGACTCTCATCGGTCTGCTCTTTCAGCATGTCGGATTTTCTGAGGCCAATATCATCACCGTCTATATTCTCGGCGTGCTGCTCACCGCCGTCACGACGTCCAGCCGGGTGTACAGTATGGCATCGTCGCTGCTAAGCGTGCTGGTTTTCAATTTCTTTTTTACCGATCCGCGTTTTACGCTGGCCGCCTATGACACGGGATATCCCGTCACCTTCCTCGTCATGTTTCTCGCCGCCCTGATCACGGGATCCCTTCCGGCCCGCATCAAGGCCCAGGCCAAACAAGCGGCCAGGCGGGCTTACCGCACCCAGATCCTGCTCGAAACCAATCAGCTTCTGCAGCAGGCTGCCGATTCGTCCTCCATCATCCGGCAGACCGCCGGACAGCTCATCCGTCTGCTCGGCAAGACCGTCGTTTTTTACACGGTCCAAAACGGTGCCCTCGCAGACCCCGTGGTGTTCCCTGAAAACGAAGGGACGGAAACGGCGGCCTATACCGCGGATGGCGAACGGGCCGTGGCCGAATGGGTGTATAAAAATAATAAACACGCCGGCGCCACGACCGGCACTCTTCCCGGAGCGCGCTACCTCTATCTCGCTGTGCGCAGCCCGTCCCGTGTGTACGGTGTGGTCGGCTTCGCTCTGGACGGGGACGTGCCGGACGCGTTCGAAAACAGCCTGCTGATTTCAATGCTCGGGGAATGCGCCCTGGCGTTCGAACGCTGCTACCTGGAGGAAACCAAGAAGGAGACCGCCATCAAGGCAAGGCAGGAACAGTTGCGTGCCAATCTGCTGCGTGCCATCTCTCACGATCTGCGCACGCCGCTTACGAGCATATCCGGCAATGCCGGTGTGCTGCTGAACAGCGCCGCCAAGCTGGATGAACCGAAAAAGCAGGCGCTGTACACCGATATTTACGACGATTCTCTCTGGCTGATCAACCTGGTGGAGAATCTGCTGTCCGTCACCCGCATCGAAGACGGTACCATGAACATCCACATGGAGGCCGAGCTGCTCGACGAGGTGGTGGCCGAAGCACTCCGCCATGTGAACCGGCATAAAACCGAGCACCGCCTTGTTGTAGAAGCCTCTGACGATCTGATTCTCGCCAAAATGGATGCCCGCCTGGTCGTACAAGTCCTCATCAACATTGTAGACAATGCCATCAAATATACCCCTCCCGGTTCCAGCATCGTCGTCTCCTATAAAAGGGAAAACACCTGTGTCGTCGTTGAAATTGCGGACGACGGAGACGGCATTCCGGACGAAGCCAAGCGCCATCTGTTTGATATGTTCTATACGGCCGGTCACGGCGGCGCGGACAGCCGGCGAGGGCTGGGGCTCGGACTCGCGCTCTGCCGCTCTATCATCAATGCCCACGGGGGTGTCCTGTCCGTGCGGGACAACCATCCTCACGGATCCATCTTCCGTTTCACACTGCCGGTCGAGGAGGTACCACATCATGCCGAAGCCCCTGCTGCTTGTTGTCGAGGATGACCGCGCCGTTCGGAACCTTATCACCACCACCCTGGAAACACAGGGCTATCAGTATCACACCGCAGAAAACGGTACCCAGGCCATCCTGGAAGCCGCATCCCAGCATCCGGACATCCTGCTGCTGGATCTCGGCCTGCCGGACATGGACGGCGTCGATGTCATCCGAAAAATCCGGTCCTGGTCGAACGTGCCCATCATTGTCATCAGCGCCCGGAGCGAAGATCGGGACAAAATTGATGCGCTCGATGCCGGTGCGGATGATTACCTGACCAAGCCCTTCAGTGTGGAGGAACTTCTCGCCCGTTTGCGGGTGACATTGCGGCGGATTCACTACATCTCGTCCCTGTCCAGAGAGGAGAATGCCGTTTTTGTGAACGGTATCCTGAAAATCGACTATGCTTCGGGCTGTGTCTATGTCGGCGGTGAAGAGCTGCACCTGACGCCCATCGAGTATAAACTGCTCTGCCTGCTCGCCCGGAATGTGGGCAAGGTGCTCACCCATCAGTACATCTTAAAAGAGGTCTGGGGCAGCGCGCTGGACAGCGATATCCCCTCCCTGCGGGTGTTTATGGCCACCCTGCGCAAAAAGCTGGAGCGGGATAGCGATTCCCTCCAATGTATCCAGACCCACGTGGGCGTGGGATATCGGATGCTGCGCATCGATGAAACAGGCGACAGCGGCGTATGAAGACGGGAGTAAACCATGCATTATCAACCATATAAAACCATCTTGTCTCCACAAAACGGCATGAACCTCTACAGGGGCTGCACCCACGGCTGCATCTACTGCGACAGTCGCAGCCGCTGCTATCAGATGACACACGATTTCGAGGATGTCGAAGTCAAAACCGATGCCCCCATCATGCTGGAAGCCGAACTGCGAAAAAAACGCCGTCCCTGCATGATCGGCACGGGTGCCATGTCCGATCCCTACATGCCCCTTGAAGCGGAGCTTGGCTATACCCGCCGCTGCCTGGAAGTAATCGACAAATACGGCTTCGGCCTCACCATCCAAACAAAATCGGATCTCATCCTGCGGGATCTCGATTTGTTGCAGAGCATCCATAAAAAAGCCAAGTGCGTGGTACAAATGACCCTGACCACCTATGATGAAGACCTCTGCCGCATCCTCGAACCCCAGGTCTGTACGACCCGGACCCGCGTAGAGGTGCTCAAAACCATGCGAAATTACGGTATCCCCACCGTGGTATGGCTTTGCCCTCTTCTGCCCTTCATCAACGACA
>CABQAA010000248.1 GCA_902461995.1 uncultured Oscillospiraceae bacterium
GAGGACGTGGCGCAGGCGCTCCTGTTCCTCGCGTCGCCCGCGGCCGATTTCATCACCGGACAGGTTCTTGGAGTGGACGGCGGCTTCGCCGTCTGACAAATGAAACGACAGGAAAGATCGTATGCGATGAAAATGCCGAAAGACGACCTGGATACGCGTCTGTTTGCGCCTTGCGGTATGAACTGCATGGTGTGCTATCGCTATGTCGGCCGGACAAAACCCTGCGGCGGCTGTCTGAATGCGGACGATGGGAAGCCGGCGCATTGCCGGAAATGCCGCATCAAGGATTGTGTGAGCGCAAAGGGCTGTACCCATTGCCATGCCTGCGGCGATTACCCCTGCCGCTCCGTCAAGAACCTGGATAAAAGCTATCGGATGCGGTACGGGGTCAGCATCTTGGAAAACAGCCGATTCGTGAAGCTGCATGGATTGGCCGCATTCATGAAACAAGAAAAACGAATCTTCACCTGCCCGGAATGCGGCGGCGTCTTCTCCCTTCACGACGCGGAATGCAGCGAATGCGGGCGGAAGAAATGCCAGATTTCTGAAGGCTGTACGGGCAACACCAGCTGATCCGCCTTATACGGGCGGATCCCGATGCCAGATGGATTATAGTGCAGCCGGAGCTAGAGAATACGGTGTTCTGCCGTACCCTGCTTTCATGTGGGTTTGATTTTGGCGTAGCGGATGCGCTTTACCGGCTGGAATTGTGATGTGCTTTATCGGGCCCCTTCAATATGTAAAAACCGGGGCAGGGCGTAAAACCAATGAGAAATCGGACGATTATCGGCATCCTCGCTATGTGTAGCCACCAATATGTGGTCCGGATCGTGACGTTCGCCGATCGATACAATGAGGGCCGTATGCCCGAAGGTGGCTCCATTGTCGAAGGAAAGCTGCATCACATCCCCGATCTGCAGCTCCCGCATGTCAGCCGTCCGTCCGTAAGGGCCGATCCGGGTATTGGTCGTGATGAATCGATAAAAGGGCTGGACCCCTGTCCAGGCCGGGGCCCGGTTGCTCAAAGAAGCGTAATACCAGCCGAATGTCGGCGTATAATTCATAGGAGCCCCTCCGGCGCGGAGGCATTGGGAGACAAAGTTGGTGCAGTCGCCCCCCATATCGGAAAAATCGGCGTATGCAGGGTTGCGTTCGTAGGCCCAACGGTGAGCATAGGCCACCGCTTTTTTGCGGTCGTACCCGGCCATCTCAAATCCCTGTCCTTTCCGGCGGTATGTTGAAGAAATGCGGTCAGTCCATCGTATGCAAGGCGGGGATGTTTGGTTTGTCTCATCCGAGGCCATACTATCGAAAAGGGCGCATCCTGCATGCGCTTTCGAGAGGGGGATGGCGGCGGATGCGGCTCTGGCACGAGGAACTTCTTCCCTATTTGCCGCGGGTACAGCTGCTCGGGCAGCATCGGGAATGCTGCGCGCTGCGCGGCTTGTCCTGGGGGAAAAAGCACGCCGTGGTGGATTATGTGTTCGCCCGTCCGCCCGAATATCTGGTCCTTTATCATCTGCGTGTGATGATGGAAATGGCCAGGCGGGGATATCGGGTGGAGCCGCGGTGGGCGTCGCCCGGCTATCGGGGACGCCGCTGTGGGCCGTGGGAGATCGATACCGCCCGGATGGCGGCGCTGGCCGGCCGGCACCCGGTGTATCCCGAGCATACGGACGAGTACCGGCAAGAGTGTTTGGAAAATCTTATGCAAAAAGGCATCGACCTTTCGGGTCAGATGCAGATACAGAAAAGGAGCGATCGGCATGCAGACACAGATGGAAAACCGGGCGGAGATTCCGGAGGCGTATAAATGGCGGATGGAGGATATTTATCCCGATACCGCAGCGTGGGAAACGGATCTGGCCGCTCTGCTGCCGATGGGAGAGCAGATTGCGGCCTATGCGGGACGGCTGGGGGATGAGGATGCCCTGGTTTCCTGCCTGCTTCTGGATGAAAAGCTCTCCATGACGCTTGAAAAGGTGTACGGGTACGCCCGAATGCTGCAGGATCTCGACAATGCCTCTCCCACGGCCCAATCGATGCAGGAAAAAGCTCTGGCGACGCTGTTCCGCATCCAGGAAATGACGGCTTTTCTGCTGCCTGAGCTGACCGCGCTCGATCCCGCCTGGCTGCGCGGGATACCCGAACGGCGCCCCGAACTGCGGGATTTCCGCCATATGCTCGATAACGTGATCCGCTCCCGCGCCCATGTGCTGTCCGCCAGAGAGGAACAGCTTCTCGCCATGGCGGCGCCCGCCCTCGAATCCATGGACAACGCCTTTTCCATGCTGGACAGCGTGGATCTCGACCGTGGTGAGGTGGAGGACGAGGATGGCGGCCGGGTCAAGCTGACCGACGGCCTGTTTGCCCGGATGCGGGAAAGCCAGGACCGCCGGGTGCGGGCCGACGCCTTCTCCGCCCTGCACGGCGCGTTTCAGAAGATGGGCAACACCATCGCGGCCCTGTATGCCGGTCAGGTGAAGGCCGACGTGTTTGCCGCCAGGGTCCGTGGCTATGAGGACAGCCTGGATGCGGCGCTGTTTTCCGATAACCTGCCTCGGTCGATCTATACCGGGCTGATCGGGGCCGTGCGGGCCGCTCTGCCGGTGTACTATCGGTATCTTGAGATGCGCCGCCGCCTGCTGGGGGTAGATCGGCTGCATATTTACGACTGTTATGTTCCCGTTGTGGAAATGCCTGAGACGTCTTACACCTACGAACAGGCCAAGGCCGTGGTGCTCGACACCTTGACGCCGCTCGGGGACACTTATCTCGCGGACCTGCGGGATCTGCTGTCCGGGGGCAAGGTGGACGTCTACGAGACTCCGGGCAAGACAACCGGAGCTTATGCAACGGATGTCTACGGCGTGCATCCTTATATGTTGCTCAATTTTGCCGGGCAGCTCGGGGACGTGTTCACCCTGGCTCATGAGGCTGGCCACTGTCTGCATACCCTGTATTCGAACACCCAGCCCTATGTCAACAAAGACTATCCGATTTTTTTGGCGGAGATTGCTTCCACCGTCAACGAGAATATCCTGATGCGGGGGCTGATCTCCCGCTGCGACGCCTCCACGGACGAAGGGCGGCGGGAAAAGGCGTTTCTGATCAACCGCTATCTCGAAGAGTTCCGGGGGACGGTGTTCCGCCAGACCATGTTCGCGGAGTTCGAGCTGGAGGTTCACCGGTTGACCGAAGCGGGCGAACCCCTGACGGCCGAGGTCCTCTGCAGTGTGTATCACGGACTGCTCGAAACCTATTTCGGCCCCGATGTGGTCATCGACCCCTATATGGACTGGGAGTGGGCGCGGATTCCGCATTTTTATCGGGCGTTCTATGTCTTCAAATACGCGACCGGCTTTTCCGCCGCCGCGGCCATCAGCCGACGGATTCTCGAAGGGGAGCCTGTGGACCCATATTTAACCTTCCTGCATGCGGGCGGCAGCGATTATCCCGCCGAAACGCTCAGACGGGCTGGGGTGGATATGAGCACGCCCGAGCCGGTCGAGGAAGCCCTGCGGGAGTTTGCCGATCTGGTCGGTGAGATGGAAGCGCTTCTGAAATGAGTACCAATACCGGTAAAGCGGAGGTATCCGCGGGCATTTTACCCCTCGTCCCTGGGGGCGTTGCCGCCATCCCTGCGAGCTGTAGCCGTGCCGGGAATGGATGCCAATGAAAAGGTCGCTTGTCCCTATAGGAGCCCAGTCGAAGCCGGAGATTCTCACACGTGCAATAAAAAAGCCCCCCTGCGGACGAGATGAACCGGCCCAGAATGTGCGAACAGCACAAAAAGCCCCCTAAAGTAGGGATATGCAATTTTCAAGCAACAAACTGGCGCCGCAATTCCAGTGGCGTCAGTTTTGTTTTCGTTTGAA
>CABQAA010000249.1 GCA_902461995.1 uncultured Oscillospiraceae bacterium
CCCGCCATATCCTCCAGCCTTGCCGCCAAGTCGTTCAGGGTGTTCATGTCGGCCGTCAGACGCTCCCGCAAATCCGGGATCTGAGCGAACAAATTGTAATCCCGGTTGGGGTCCGGACTTTCCCCGACGATCATGGATATACGGCGGTAGATTTCTCCGAGATCGTATGCCGTTTCCTGCAGCTCGTTGTAAATGGACGCCTGCGGACCCATGGTCACGCTCAGGGAAAACACCCGGGTTCCTTCTTCCAGATAGACTTTATAGGCGTTTCCGTCCCGGTCGGACAAGGCCTTGACCTTCCAGCCCGTATTGTAGGGGAAGGAGATTTCGGCAGCTTCCTGGAACGGCACCTCCCCGTCGACCGCGAAGGCGCGATAGGATTCCCCGTTGACCAGGTACGACTGCCGATATTTGAAATAGATGGTGTAAAAGCCGGACGCCGGAACGTCCACCGTCCAGTACAGGGTATCTCCGGCCTTCTGCCAGTTGGAGCCGCCTATGTAGTTGAGCGTCCCGTGATCCGTGTTTGACGGAGTGGCGTGAGCCGTCGACATATCCGCCAGGGGCAGGAGGGAGGCGGAGGATTTCAGATCCGCCGCTTCCCCTTGGATATCCCGCTGTTCCCCGCTGTAATCGGGGGTGTCGCTGGGATACTTGGCCAAATACTCTTCATAAGTCTCCGCGGCCGCCTGCGGCGCCAGTGTCAGGCGGTCGATCGCCAGGGATTCGTTCAGCGACACCAGGGTCAGACGGTGATCGCCGGCCGTCAGATACACCAGCAGGGGATCCGGCTCCACACCGTTCGGATCCATGAGCCATTTGGTGCTCCAGCGGTAATCCTGTGTCTGTTCGGGGGCGAATTCATCCCCTCTCGAATCCACACGGGCGCCCCCGTCGTCCTTCCACCAGCGGTTCAGGTAAACCTCCCGGAGCTCTTCATACAGATACGCACCGTCAAAGAGCACGCCGATCTGGATGTTCCCGTTTCCGCCTTCCAGAGGAAGATAGTGGATACCGATGCGGTACAAGCCGTCCGACGGTACATGAACCGTCCAATCCACTTCTCCGGCGCCTCCCGTCCACTCCAGGTAAGCATCCGTCTCTCCTTCCTTGACCGAAAGCGCGGCATCGCGGCTGTCTGTATAAGCGGCTGCCGGAACCCGAACGGTCTCGGTTGCCGCCGGGGAATCCGCATGGCTTTTGTAATAAGCCCGATAGGAGGTCCCCTCCCCCGCATTGCCGGACAGATCCTGTGAGACCGGATCGCCGGTGTTTGCCTGCGCTGACGCCTCCCCATCCGCACCAACAGCAGGCACCACCGAAAGGATAAGCAGCAAACACGCGGACAGTCCCGCGATCGCTTTGCGCATCATACAACCGCCTCCCATACTCTCGCAATCAATCCAAAAGATGACATTTTAAATAAGATGTGTAAGTTTTGTAAGTTTACATACCGTAAAAATGCAGAGTTTTCAGACATTTTCAGCGTTTTTTGAGCTAAAAACCGTGTTTTTCCTAGCTTTATGAAGGCATTTTTGCCGGTTTGAATAGCTGTCTTCCGCATTTTTGCAACAAATTGACGGGTTTCCTTGTAACTTCATTATAGTCGATGTCTCGCTTTTGTCAAGCAAAAAATCGCAATTTGTTCTTCTTTTTTTCAGATTTACGCGATAAAACCGCCAATTAAAAATAAATAATTGTTTAATTTGATTAATTATTTTTCTGTTCGTGTAAATTTGTAAGATTACATTTAATATTTTTGTAATCTCGCATATATGATTTTGCATTTTTGTCATACCAAATTCGTCACTTGTCATTCTCTCATTCTGTCACATTTTATGTTGACTTCTTTGGGTTCACGCAGTAAACTAGGGGCAGAAAGGTCTTTGTTGAAACGGTTCCGCTGCCGCACGGAGCAGCATCGTAAATTCATTCCGCGCTATGTGAAAGGATGTATGGCCATGAGTCAGATCGTCAAGCCTACACAGGCTATCATCGCTAAAGAGCTGCATCTTTCCCGCAATACGGTCTCCAAAGTTTTGAACGGTCTCCCCGGCATTACAGAGGCCACCCGCAAACGCGTGCTGGACAAAGCGGCTGAACTGAATTATCATCATCCCATTGTCACCCGTGACCAGAGAGCGGAGGCGGAGGATCAAGGCAAACTCAACTATGATATCGCTTTCCTTTGCCACGCGGATACCTTTACCGGATCCTTTTGGGCCGAAGTGATGAAAAGCATGGAGCGGTATTTGGACAAGTATCACTGTACCACTCGTTTTGTAGTCATACTGCCGGAGTATGAGCAATTTCTGACTTATCCGGCCACCATGCTCTCCAAATCTCCCGATGGCATCGTCATGGCCGGCGTTTTCGACAGCAGTTATTATAAACACATCGCCGCCTTGAATCTGCCGCTGATCTCTTACGATACGGCCCCCGGTCTGTTTGGCAACAATCAGCTCTGTGACGTGGTCATGGTGGAGAATACCGCCGCGACCTACACCCTAACCGAAGATCTGATCCGGCGGGGACACAGCCGCATTGCGTTTGCCGGAGACCAGGATTCCTGCCAGAGTTTTTATGAGCGGTGGCTGGGGTATCATCAAGCGATGCAGGAAAACGGAAAATCGGAATTGATCCTGGATTTCAAATACACGACCGAGTATTACTCCACCGCCGACTTCAGCCGGCAGCTCAGCGGGCTGAAAGAACTGCCCACCGCGTTTGTCTGCGCCAACGACTCCATCGCCCATTCGGCTCATATGCTCTGTTTCCCTCCTTATCAGATCTATCGGGAACTCGATATCACCGGATTCGACAACACCAAGGCTTTCATTTCCTCCATTCCCCATTGCTCCACGGTGGAGATCCGGCTCGATGAGCTGGGACAGGCCTTGGGCGAGAGCATTCTGTGGCGCATCCAGAATCCGACGCATGTCTACCGTAATCTGCGGCTGACCACGAGGCCGATCATCCGATAAGCGATCTTCCCCGTCTATCGCAAAGCGCGCGTCTGCTCCACCGCTTCGGATAACCGAGGTCCGACTATACAAAAAACGGGATGAAAGCATGCTTTCATCCCGTTTTTTGTGTGAATCCAACAAGCGGTTCGGCTAACATCCATGCAAGCTCTGTGAATTCGCACTTTTATATCACTATAGTTAGTAGAACAAGGAGTAAATTCTCCATAAATCGTCAATATATGAAAAAAACTTCAGGAATCCCGACATCGTCATCCCGCTGTGTATAAATGCTTCCGGTCAGTGACACAATAAGCCCATCAAGTTTTTGGAAGGGGATACGTTTTGTGGACGTGACAGGACAGGAATATCAGCAGATGAGCAAAAAAGCCTCCCCCAAATCGCCCGTGCTCAAGGATTGCATCTGGGCCTTCTTTGTGGGCGGCCTGCTCTGTGCGGCCGGTCAGGCCATTGCCGATTTGATGATGCGTACAGGGTTGGAGATCAAGGATGCGCGGCTGCTCGGCTCCATGTCCCTAATCGCACTCAGCATCGTCCTCACCGGCCTCAATGTATACGACAACATCGCCAAACATGCCGGCGCGGGCACTCTGGTACCCATAACCGGGTTTGCCAACGCCATCGCCTCACCGGCCATCGAGTTCAAATCCGAGGGATATGTCCTGGGGCTTGGTGCCAAGATGTTCACGATTGCGGGACCGGTTCTGGTTTACGGTATCACCGCATCGGTTCTGTACGGTCTGGTCCTGCAGATCGTATCGCTGTTTTAAGGAGGGGAATGGTCATGCCGGAACGGAAAGGGCAATTCACTGTCATGCTGTCCAGCCGCCCCACCATCCTGGGCTATGCCGCTGTAGTAGGAAAAAAGGAGG